>CAMGRB010000011.1 GCA_946061315.1 uncultured Clostridia bacterium
GGCAAGCCCAGAAAATGCAGGAGGATATGCAGGCAAAGCAAGCCGAGCTTGAAGCGAGAGAATACGACATTTCGGCAGGCGGCGGAGCCGTTAAGGTAAAGATAAACGGCAAGCGTGAAATTCTCTCTATCGACATCTCCCCCGAAATTGTCGATCCCGATGATATTGAAACGCTCTCGGACATTATAGTTGCGGCGGTAAACGAGGCTATAAAGAAGGTTAATTCGACGTCCGATGAAGAAATGCAGAAAATAACGGGGCCTCTTGGCTCTATGCCCGGTCTTTTCTGATGGAAGAACTTATTAAACCGTTGCAGGACCTTGTGGACAGATTTCGCTCTCTTGACGGGGTCGGAAAGAAAAGCGCCTTGAGAATGGCTTTCTCCGTGCTCGATATGAGCGAGGAGGACGCGGTTTCCTTTGCGCAGTCCATACTCGACGCAAAAACGAAAATAGGTCTTTGCAAATGCTGTCAGAACATCTCCTCGGAGGAAATATGCCCGATATGCGCATCTTCTTCGAGGGATCACTCTCTTGTGTGCGTCGTTGAGGATTATCAAAGCGTTATGGCGCTTGAAAAGGTCCGCGAGTTTAACGGAGTTTACCACGTTTTGCACGGAACTATCTCTCCTATGAAGGGTATAGGTCCCGACAAGCTCAAAATAAAGGAGCTGCTCGAAAGGATAAACGAGGGCGGTATTTCCGAGGTAATAGTAGCCACCAATCCGACGGTTGAAGGAGAGGCGACGGCTATGTATATATCAAGGCTCTTAAAGCCGCTTGGCGTTCGGGTGACGAGAATTGCAAACGGATTGCCCGTCGGTGCCGACCTCGAATTTGCCGACGAGGTGACGCTTTTCCGCGCAATACAGGGCAGGCACGATATTTGAAAAACTAAAAAATCAGGACACAAAATGAAATATCTCTTTTTTGATATAGAATGTGCAAACTGCTTTAACGGTCAGGGTAAAATATGCTCTTTCGGCTATGTCATAACCGACGAGTTCTTCAACGTTATTAAAAAGCAGGATATTACGATAGATCCGCACGCCAAATTTCATCTCGCGGGCAGGGGCAACCGCCCGGGCATCGTGCTTGCGTACGATGAGGAAACTTTCAGGTCTTCCCCGGGATTTACCCATTATTACGACGGTATCCGTTCCCTTCTTACAGACGGCGATTACAAGGTTTTCGGCTTCTCCGTTATGTCGGACGCGGGATACATAAAGAGCGAGTGCGAGCGGTATTCAAAAGAAATTTTCGATTACGACTATATAGACGTGCAAAGGATATATTCCGATATGCACGAACTTAATACCACCCCTTCCCTGCTTAAATGCGCCTCGGATTACAGCGAGAGCGAAACGCAGGATATACACAGAAGCGACGAGGACTCGATGCTTACGATGAAGGTATTGAAAGGTCTTTGTCAGGAGTCGGGGCTTGGCGTTGACGAACTTATCGAGAAATATCCGCATTGCAAATGTTGGTGCAAAGACGGTGTGCTCGGCTCGGAATACCTTAATTACAGGGAAAAATTAAAGGCGCAGAAGCTCTGGAAGATGGAAAAGCTCACGGGAAGCCCGCGCACGAACTGGATAAGCCAATCCGATAAAAAATACTACGAGTTTTCATCATACTTCAAAAGAGTCTTTATAAACAAAAAAGCCGTATCGCCTCTTGCGGGCAAAACGGTGTGCATAAGCGGTTTTTATGAGGATTATCACTTCAACGAGATGATGAATATAGTTTCTCTGCTCGCAAAGAACGGGGCAAAGTACACGAGAAATGCGTTCTTTTGCGACGTTTTCGTCGAATACGATATAATATCACCGAATAAAGAAAGTAAGAAACAGTACGTTTGTTACAGAAAGAAAAAGGCTAAAAAAGCCGAGAGTGACGGCAAGAACATACAGTTTATGCCGATTGATGAATTGTTCTCTGTTCTCGGCACAGACGGGGAAAAGCTTAAAAATCTTGACCGCTTGAATCTCTCGCCTCTGTGGAAGCCTGACTTCATAAAGATAAAAGAATAAAAAATACGCAATTTCGGCGGATAATAAAAACGGCGCTTCGGTGAGCGCCGTTTTTGTTGTATACCGTTAATCAAACAACAACCGTCTTTATCCAGACGTATTGATATTTATAACCGTCCGTATTGTACGTTTCTTTGAGAAGCGTTGCCGCCTCTATATTATCTTCAAGCGATACGGAGGATACGGTAAACGTGCCGTTTGACGACGTCCTTTCCCACCCCGCCGTATCTTCAAACTCTACTTCAAAAAGAGCCATACAGCCGTTAAATGCAAAATTATTGATAACGATAACCGATTTCGGAATAAAGATATACGTAATTTTTGTATTTTTTTCAAACGCGGCTTTTCCTATTTCAATAAGCAGATAACTACGGTCAGAGTTTTCTACGGTTTCGGATAAGTTCACTCTGCCTATAACAGATGAAGTCGAGGCGACAAGAGCAATTTTATTATAGCCGCACACTTCATAGGTAAAGCTTCCGAGCGTAAATTCTTCTCCGTATTCGAGCGCGGACGAATTATAATCTTCCGACGAAACCTCGGGAACATCATACAGATAATTCATGGGGTTGCTTATATCACCGACCGCACCGACGGTATGGTCTTCAAACTCCGCACCCGATTTGCACATATAGTTATAAATGACGCCTCTGCCGATACTCGGTTGATCGTCCCACGTCAGATCGTACCAATACCATTTATCCTCTATCTGTACTACGTTCCAAGCGTGTCCTTGATCATTGCTCGTTCCCGTAACGTATGCGTTATCTACGCCGCAAGCATTGAGCAACAACGAAAATGCTTTTGCGTATCCTTCGCAAACCGCTTCTTTTTTTATGAATACGCCTAATATACTGTGCGCCCACCTGTCGCCCGTCGGATTGCCGAGCTCATCTCGCGAATATTTTATACTGTCTATTATACTGTCGTGAAATGCAAACGCTATCTGATAATCGGACGTTTCTCCGCTCACAAGGTTCAGATATTCGTCTATGGCGTCGTATATCGCATCGTTTTGCGCTTTTCTCTTATCTCCGTCTTTGTAGTCCGCCTCCACGCAAAGTGACAAATTCTTTGAGGAATAGACCACGTTGCCCGATATCCAATAATACAACGGATGATCGGTACAGTAGACCGCCCAAACACTCATAGCCTCGTTTGAGGTAAGCCCGTACGTTGAATAATTTATTTCGCCCGCAACGTAGCTTGTGTTACCTCCGGCTACAACGGCGTTTGCCGACTTCGTTTCGTCGTTGTGAAAAGCAGATGCCATCTCGTCGAGTTTCATATAAAACTTCTGATAGTTGTCGCCGTTTGCAAGCGTGCCAAGATAATTGAACCCGTAATCGGACGCGCATTTATCCTCATAATTTGCGCTGTATCCGCAGACGGAACAATTATCCTCCGAGGAATGTGCGCCTATGGCAAACGTAACACCGCAAACCTCGCAGACCTTATAATGCCCCGTTTTGTTCTTCAGATATGAGGATGATGAATGCGGTTGTGATGCTACCACCACTTCGTTACAATACTTACATTCATACCAATGCTTTTCGGCGTCGGATTTCAGTATGGGTAAATGCCCGGTAGCGTCAACGGTTACGTTCTCTGTTTCCGTATTACCGTTTTCGTCGGCAAAATCCTTACCGCAACCGGTACAATGCCAATATTCTACGTTGCCCTCGCCCGTGCAGGTAGGCTGCTCGCTTTCAATATGCTGCATAACGTGATCATGCTCTTGCACAGGTGGCTCGGACGGTAGATCACTTACTCGCAATACGGCAAAATAGTCCTCTCCCGATTCGGTCAAAAACGCGTAATCTTGTGCGCCGATGTCTTTCAATGAATACGCCAGACCGTTTTGCGATTCGCTGCCGATAAGCGCTTCGAGCAACGTTGTACCTATCTGTTCGTTCAGGTCTTTTGCCGAGCCGATTTTTAACAGCACGTCGAGCGTATGAAACAAATCTTCCGTATCCCGAGCGGACAGATTATTCAGGGTAAGCGCCGAATGTTCAAGGGTATAAGAAAAGGGTGATACGCCTTTTATCGCTTTCAAGGTGGAAGAAACGTAGATATTATCGGGTACGAATTTTTTCAGATAACCAAAGGGAAAGCCCTGCATTTCATCCGTTAAAGCAGTTATATCAAGCTTCACGACGGTGTTTATCAGTAAATCCGTTTCGGTTATTTCCGAAAAATCCACTTGCAATAACTGAAGATCTATCTGTTTTTCGCCCACGTCTATCTTGCCGTTCATCTCCTGCTTTATAACGGTATCAAGAAGGGCGCCTACCTGTTTATCGGTAAGCCTTATAACGTATTTCATCTCTGCGGGCAAGTCGTCGAAATTGACGTTGTAGCCGTGCTCCTCGGTATACGTAATCATATTCTCAACCGATTTATTGACTTCCGTCTGCACGTCTACCATATCCGCCTCCGAAAAGGCTTCGGGGCAAAGTGCACTCTCGTCCACCGTTTGTGAAAGCGTTTTTAACTGCCTGACGGTCCCAAAAAGGTCAATATCGTATTTTACTAATACAAAGACGTAACCGACCATCAGGCAGGCGGCGGCTAACGTGATAATTGTCATAAGACCGCTTATAAGTCTTTTCAATGCCTTCATATCTTCCCCCCACATAGTTTTTATTTGCAAACAGGCACGCCCCACGCGCGCCTGCTTACAACGTTATATCGCTTGTATCGGTTTTTGACGGTGGCGTTACTATTCAAATACTTTGAGGTCTTTTTGTAACATTTCTTTTCTCATAACGGAATAATATTCGTTTTTAACGTCGCCCGACAGTATGCCGAGTTTTTCTCTTAATGCCTTTATAAAAAGCTCGGGATTTAAGTAGTTTTCCGAGTCGGCGCAAAGTACGACGTTAGCCGACATTTTGCCGCCTGACGATTTTACGTCAAGAGATTTTATATAGTCCGTTACGTTTATTTCACGCTCGCCCTTTTTGGACGCCTTTACAACCGTGCACTCGCCTGAAAACAGTTCCCTTACCTTGTTTTCGGTATTCTCGTCTATTGACGGCGATTCTATGTTTATTATATAGTCCGTGTAGGCTATATCCGAAAGCTTTGTCGTCGGGACGTAAACCGCTAAAACGCGCATCTCGTCGGGAAAATTTTCGGAGAGCCTCTTTTTTATCTCATCGGTGCTCATCGGTGAGTTTATTTTTATATCCACAAATTCGCAAAGGCTCTCAACGCCTATTGAAAGCGGCGGAGTAAACACCATTTTCGGTTGCGGGTTAAAGCCTTCTGTATAGCGTATGTCAATACCCGCCCTTACCATTATCCTCTGTACCGTGCGCACAAGGTCAAGGTGCGATATATACATAAGCGAGCCTGTCTTTGTAAATTTTATTCTTATCGGAGTTATTTCTTCTTCGGGCACCATCTTACATCTCCTCCAAGCTTTGAAGCCCCGCACGCAGAGCATTTTTCTTTACAGTTGGGCGTCGTTTTGTTCTCATACGCTTTTTTGCTCTCCGATATAAGAAAGCTCTTTGTAACGCCCGTATCTATAACGTCCCACGGCAGTATCTCGTCGTACGACATTCTGCGGTTTGCATAAAACGATGGGTCTATGCCGCATTTATCGAATATATCCATCCATCTGTCGTAATCGAAATATTCGTCCCACGCATCAAAGCGCACGCCGATCTTCTGCGCGTAGGCGATTGCCTTTGAAAGCCTTCTGTCGCCCTTTGCAAAAACGGCTTCAAGACGCGACACCCTGGCATCGTGCCAATTATAGCGTATTTTTCTGTCCGTTATTTTCGTGCCGAGGAATTTCTGCTTTTCGGAAAGCGATTCGAGGCTGTCCTGCGGCTCCCACTGAAAAGGTGTGTGTGGCTTTGGCACAAAGCAGGACACGCTGACGGTAACGCCGACGGGTCTTTTCGGTCTTTCGGGCATTTTATAATACTCGTCAACCACGTGCTTTGCCAAAACGGCAATACCCTCTATATCCTCGTACGTTTCGGTCGGCAAGCCGTTCATAAAATAGAGCTTTACCTGGCTTTTGCCACCCTCGAACGCAAGGCGCACCGCATTCATAAGATCTTCTTCATACAGATTTTTGTTTATTGCGTCACGCAGTCTTTGCGTTCCCGCCTCGGGTGCAAAGGTAAGTCCGCTTGAGCGTATGGAGCTTATTTTATCCATAAGCTCCTTTGTGAAGCTGTCCGCGCGAAGTGACGGCAGGGACAGATTTATTTTTGCGTCGTTTGTCCATTCAAGGAGCATATCCGTAGCTTCGTGCAGACACGAATAATCGCTTATGGAAAGCGACGACAGAGATATTTCGTTATATCCGGTATTTTTGTATATTTCCTTTGCCTGCTCGTTTAACACCTCGGCGCTCTTTTCTCTTACGGGGCGGAAAACAACGCCCGCCTGGCAGAAACGGCAGCCCCTTATGCAGCCCCTGAACGTTTCGAGCATTATTCTGTCGTGAACGACCTCGATAAACGGAATAATGGGCTTCTTCGGGTAATAGGAGGTATTAAGGTCGGCTATTATTCTCTTTTCGACCTTTTTCGGCACGTCTTCGTACTTCGGCTCAAAGCTCTTTATAGTTCCGTCATCGTTATACTCAACGTCATAAAGTGAGGGAACGTAAAAGCCTTTGAGATGCGAAGCCTCGCGTAAAAAAGCCTTTTTTGTATAAGTGCCGTTCTTTTTCATCTCGAGATAGAGTGAAGCAAGCTCGGGCAGAGCCTCCTCGCCCTCGCCTATACTGAAAATATCGAAAAAGTCGGCAACCGGCTCGGCATTGTACGCGCAAGGACCCCCGGCTATTATAACGGGGTCCTCGTCAGACCTTTCGGAAGCGAAAAGCTTTAATCCGGCAAGGTCTATCATATTAACGGCGGTCGTATAGCAAAGCTCGTATTGGAGCGAAAAGGCGATTATATCAAAATCCTTTACGCTGTCCTTGCTTTCAAGAGTGAAAAGAGGAATCGAGTTTTTCCTCATCTGCTCCTCCATATCGGGCCACGGAGCATAAACTCTTTCGCACCACACCTCGTCCATACCGTTAAGTGCGCCGTAGAGCAATCTCACACCGAGATTTGACATTCCTATCTCGTAGGTATCGGGAAAGCAGAACGCTATACGCAGATCTACCTTGTTTTTATCCTTTACTACCTGTCCGAACTCGCCGCCGGTATATCGCCCCGGCTTTGATACGGACCTTAAAATCATACTTATATCTTTTTGCATATTATCCGTTTGTTTTAGGCAACATTATAAGCGTAGCAAGCGTCAAAATAACGACGCCGATAAGATAGAGGGCAACTATCAGACCCGAAGCCATAAAAGGTATCTTGCCGAATACCAAAAGCCCGATAAGCGATGCGCCGAGCACCGCCGCAATGCACTTTATTGCCTTTATTACCTTTCTTATGCCGACTATTCTCTTGCAGACGGGTATCGCTTTGAGAAGCGACCTTGAAACTCCCTTGGAAACTATTTTGCCGTCCGATTTTTCAACGGTTTTCGGTATATCTTCCTCGGAGGTGAGCTTTATAACTCTCAAATCGTCCTTTTTGAAGTTAGTCTGCCTTTTTATAATCTCGTTGTTTATGTTGGGGTCAAACGTCCTTATACCGACGCCCGTTGAAGTCTTTGAAAGATATTTTACGGTTTTGACAAACTCCTCGTCTATTTTGTACTTTATATACATTCTTGCGCAAAGCTTGCCGTTGCACGCCATATACATAACGGAAACGTCGTCGCTCTCCTCTTTTTCGGGACCGACTTCTATGCCCTGCGAGCTCATGCCGTATCTGTCGGCGAAAATAATCGTGTCGTTATCTACCTTGACGCACAGATAGCTCCTGCCCGAGCATACGTATTTTGCCCTCTGGCTCTTTGACATTGCGTCCTTTGTGGCAACGTCGAAAACGTCGGATAGCGGTCCGCCGACAACGCTGAAGCCGCTTGCCGCATAATAGAGGACCTTTTCAAGCTTGTAGTCGTTATATACGTTGAGATTCTGAAGTTTTACGTTATAAGGCGGAAATGCAGTCGTATCATTTACGGAAATTATATCCGCCTTTGCAAATTCTTCAACTGCCTCCTCGCCGATTATTGATACCTCGTCATCAAAAAGCCTTTTATTTCCGAGGAAAAACGGAAAACTGTACATAAAGAGTATTCCGACGGGAAGCATAAGCACTACTCCCGTGTACCATACCGACAAAGAATTATAAAAGCCGAATGATCTGAAAAGCGATATAACGGCGAAAACCGCGGGGACAAGCGTTGAAAACGCAAAGCATACTTCAAGGTATTTATGAATATCCACAACGGAATTGGTATTCGTAAAATAGTTCTTCACAAATCCCACCTTGTCAACACGGGCAATATTTCCGTTAAAGTCACAGGAGGTTGTCGAAAAGGTTTCCTGCTCGGGCTCGGACTCACCCTTTGGGACGCTCGTCAATATAAACTTCGTGTCCTTGGAGGAAACAACGCTGAAGCCGTATTTTTCCCTGACAACGTTTATATAGGAAAAGATTATCGAGCAAAGAACAATAAATGCGGCAGGGAGATTGCAAAGCCTCGGGGTTACTCCGAACGATATGCATATGAGCGTTATCAGAGAATAAATTACTCCGTTTGCGGCGGCAACCACCGCCACCGATTCGGGAATATAATTCCTTGCAAATATAGATCTTGCTCCATGGTACATCTGTTCATATGCGCATGCAATACAAAGTCCAAAGAACAAAAAGTCGGCAAAAAAGTGAACGTACGGGTGCTCTGCGACATTAAGTATCCCTGTGAGGTTGCCGCCGAAAATGCCGAGATTTTCAATGAGCAGAATAAAGAACGTAAAGAACGAAGCCATAATTATTTTCGTCTTCATATTTCTCTTTGCGTATTTGTACATTCCTATTATTTCTTTTCTCTGCTGACGGTCCGTATATTCGTAGTAGTCGGAGCGTATATCGCCCTGCATCGTTTCTATATCCGCAGTCGGTTGATTTGAGCCTTCGTCTATGTTCAGAGTTCTGTCCTGCGAGTCGCCTATACCGAACGCAACCATAAACTGATGGTCCGTCTGCGACGTGCTCGCATACGTATCGTCAAGCTTGATATTTTCTCCGTCGTCCTTCTCCTCGCTCTCATGTGCCCATCCGACAACGTCGTCTGCTGTCCTTGAGTTTTCAAGCTGACCCGTTACCCTTTTGAAGATTTCTTCATTAGGCGACACAAGCTCTATATCGTCGTCAAGCTCCTGCTCCGAAGAAAAGATCTCTCCGTCAATTTTCATATTTTCCAAAGGTGCCGAACGCGGTGCCCTCGGCGCGCTCTTTTGCTCGGGCGCGCTCTCGGTATGCGAAAAAGCTTTGTCGCCCTCTCCGTCATCGCTTGGCAAAGGAGTTTCTATATTCATTTTTATCTGATCGTATTTTTCTTCCATAGCAATACCTCTGTAAAATTAAAAACACAAAAATTACTCACGTTGCATTCTCGCGGCATGGCAAAGAATTACGGACGCCGCCGTCGATACGTTGAGGGAATTTACCCGGCCGTACATAGGTATGGAAACGGTAAAATCGCTCCTCTCCTTTATAAGCCTGCCGACCCCGTTGCCCTCCGAGCCGAGAATTATGGCTGCGGGACAGTTGAAATCGGTTTCGTAATACGGATCTCCGCCCGCCTCGCAGGCGAATATCCAAAGACCTTTTTCTTTCAGGTACTCTATCGTCGTTGCAATATTGGACACTTTTGCCACCGCCATATACTCTATGGCTCCGGCGGAGGACTTATAGACCGCGGGGGTGATGCCTACCGCGTGCCTTTTCGGGATTATGATGCCGTGGGCGCCGGCACATTCGGCACATCTTATGAGCGCGCCGAGGTTATGAGGGTCCTCTATGGAATCGGCAATAACTATAAGAGGTTTTTCGCCTCTCTCTTTGGCGATTGAAAGTATATCGTCAACACTTACGTATTCCTTCATTGACGCCATAGCGACAATTCCCTGATGGTTTGCCCCGCCCGATATGAAATCAAGCTTGGAAAGCTCCGACTCGACAACGGGAATACCTCTTTCTATCGCTTTTGCGACAAGCACGGTAACCGAGCCCTCGCGCTCTCCCTTTCTTACGTAAATCTTGTCTATTGCCCGCCCGGATTTCAAAAGCTCCGAAACGGCGTTTCTGCCTATGACTATGCCCGACTGTTCTTCGCCGTTTTGCCCTGAATCCCTTGTGCCTTTGTCACAGTATTTTTCCGGTGTTTTACCCGAATTTCTTTTTTCGTGTCCGTATTTTTTGTTGTTCAAAACTCTTTCCTCACGCAAAATTATATATACATAGTTATTTTATCATATAATATTCGGTTTGTACAGAGTATTTTTTGAAAAAACAAAAAAATAAGTCCCTACAAAAGTAAAGACTTATCTTTTCGTCAAATCCTAAATCTCATCTATTACGGGGTACATACCCGAAAATTCAAATTAGTGATTCTTCATTTCTGCGAAGCACTCGCTGCAGTATACAGGTCTGTCGCTTGACGGCTCGAAAGGAACCTTTGCTTCTTTTCCGCATTTTGCGCAAACGGTAGTGAACATTTCTCTGGGTGCTTTTGCCGCATTCTTCTTTGCATCTCTGCAAGCCTTACATCTCTGGGGCTCGTTCTGGAATCCCTTTTCCTGATAGAATTCCTGCTCGCCTGCGGTGAAAACAAACTCTTGTCCGCAATCCTTGCACTTCAATGTCTTGTCCTGGAACATCTCAACTCTCCTCGTTTAGGTTAAAAATTTATACAAAGCATACGCTAAGTATCGTCTTTTACAGTCCGTTTAAGTTTCGATTTAATACGGTAAATCGCATTGTTTACGGACTTTTCGCTCTTTCCCGTGCGCCCCGATATTTCCTTTGCCCTCAGCCCCTCGGCATAAAGCGCAAATATCTTTTTTTCGTAAGGTGAAAGCTTATCGTCTGCAAGCTTCATCATTTTTTCGCCAAGCTCTTTTTTAAGTACGTTTTCTTGCAGACTGTCGTCACTGTACTCTTTACCAAGCTCGCTCTTTCTTCTTTTTTTGGAATTGAGCATGCGGATACAGGAAATCAGACGGTTTCTTATACACACCTTGGCATATGCTCCGAACGAAACGTTTTTTTCGAGCGCATCATAAGTCATGGTAGCTTTATAAAAAGCCATTTTGGCTTCCTGAAGAAAGTCCTCGTTCTCCGTGCCGTGGGACTGACACATATCGGAATACTTTCGGGACATACTATTTATTAAACCCGCATACTTTTTGCAGATTTTTTCAAACGCTTCCCCGTTACCGTTTTTCGCTTCCGCTATAAGCTCATTTATCTCGTCCATAGCACTCCAAAAATCAATATCTATTTTCCATTATAATACTTTTTTTAGATTTGTCAAGAGTTTTTTTATATTTTTTAGATTTTTGCCTTATTTTTTGATTGATTTTTGTACAACTTCGACAAAATCAAACAAAACTTTTGTAAATCCTACTCAAATATGTAGTTCCTCTCGCCCGAAACGAGAGCAAGCGTTCCCTGAAAAACTATCTCGGGACGGTGCCTGAAATTGTGAAGCATTCTCTCGGCTTCTATTTTGGTATCGACCTCGATGTTTATATCGAGCACAAGCGTTTTGTGCTCGGTTATCTCACAATGCACGTAGTATTTCCCGTTTTCGCGCTGCTTTGCATAACAGTCGATATCGGCGCCTCTTTTCTGAAAAGAAAGATGACGTATAGCGCTCCTGTAGCTCGCTTCCTTTATAACGGACGGCAGCGTATCGTTAAGCCCCTCCGCTATTCTCTTGCCCGTTTCCGAAACGACGTAAAGACTCTCGCCCCTTTCGTCCTTTCCTTCCTCGACAACGTGCCCCGCGTCAATTAGCTTTGTAAAGCACTCCGCACATTCAAAATAGCTGACTATATTTTCCTGATAGAGTATCCCGCAAACGTCGTTTAGCTTTAAGGGATACCCGATTCTCTCCATAAGGTACAAAATAAAAACCTTTATTTCGTTTGGGTCTTTCATCGGTATTTCCATCTTTTTCAATCTCCTTGGTCTTTATACACACATTATCATATCATATTTTTTCCGATTTATCAACCTTTACATAAAAATATTTCGGAGGTAAAAAACTTGAAAAATTATGCAAGGACCGACCTTGCCTGCGAATCGGTGCCGAGTGGAATAAAAAAAGGAGTTTTTGACGGGGTTGGCATCGACCTTGACACGTGCGACGGCGTGGAGGTTATAAAAACCGAGGTTCTAAATGAAAAGGGCGAGGCGAAAACGGGCAGAAAAAAAGGTAAATATATAACGCTTTGTTGCGGCAAGGTGTGGATGTACGGGGAGGAAGAAATATCAAAAATCAGACACGTCATCGTGCAAAACATAAAAAACGTCCTTGACGCAAGCGCCAAAGGTGCATCAAAAATCCTCGTTGCAGGTCTTGGCAACAGATTTATAACCGCGGACGCCCTGGGACCTCTTACCATTGACAAAATGACTGCCACGAGGCACATGAAGGACGTAAACAGACCCGTTTTTGACGCCATAGGCAGCTGTGAGCTTTCCCTTATCGCCCCGGGGGTTGTCGGGCAGACGGGTGTTGAAGCCTCCGATATTATATCGGGTATGGCAAAATGCACGGGCGCCGAATGTATAATAGTTATAGACGCGCTGGCGTCAAGAAGCACGGACCGCCTCTGCTCTACCGTGCAGATTTCGGACACGGGTATTCACCCCGGCGCGGGCATCGGAAATTCAAGAAAGGAAATAAGCCAAAAAACGATGAACGTGCCCGTAATTTCGATAGGGGTGCCCACGGTTGTCGATTCCGCAACAATGATTTACGACGCGCTTGAAAAAGCCGATCTGGGAAGCGTTTCAAAGGAGCTTGAGAGTGTGCTCTCAAACGGAAAGAGCTTCTTCGTTTCTCCCAAGGAGAGCGACATTGTGGTAAGTGCGATGTCGGAGCTTCTTGCCTCCGCAATAACGAGTGCCGTTGGCAACAAGTAATTTTTTACTTCGATTTTTTATTTTATCGACACTTATGAGGGGTTTTTAATCTTTTATATCGCAATTTTTGATTTTGTTTAAGGAATTTTTTTATGAAGTAATATTTACCTCTTTTTTGCAATATATTTTAGTAAAGACAAATCAAAAATTTCGGAGGTTATAATAATGGAAGAAAAAGATCCAATCCCCTGTCACATTGTAACGGAATACGATTACAACGAAATCGAGCCTTGTGTAAAAGCGGTACCGAGGAAAAAGAAAAGGAAGCAACGCTCCTTTTTTAAGGGTATATTTTACCTTTTCGTATGTCTTGCGCTTGCCCTATTGATATACGTAAACTACGACAAGCTACGCACGTTCACAGACGATTTGTTGTTCGGAGATAAAACTATCGACACGGGGTCGCAAAATTCAAATACCGACACCCCCTCCGGTACGGATACGGGGAGCGACACAAAAGACACGAACGTAGCCGACGACACGTTCCTTGGACAGGAGCGCCAGGCGCAGTTCTACGTGCGCGACCTGCTGCTCTGCCAGCTGCGGCGCTTCCCGCTCTGCTTCGTCGGCGGACTCGTCGACGCGGGCAACCAGTACGATATGGTTATCGCCATCGGCCCGATGATCATGATGAAATTCGTCTGCGAGACCACCCGCCCCTACGGCATCAAGACCATCGTCTCCATGAACCCGATCATGATCGACGGCA
>CAMGRB010000012.1 GCA_946061315.1 uncultured Clostridia bacterium
GGGATTTGATAAAGGTATAGGTCGTAAAGAAACAGACGAACAAGACCACATCATACATTCCATGTTTATTTCAAAGATTTCAAAATCAAAAAGCAAGATGATAATCGTGCGATTGTTCTATCAGAATTTGGAGGCTTTGTGTATCAAATTGAAGAACATATGCAAGTCGGAAAGAAAACTTACAAGAGTTTCAAAGACGCAGATAGCTGGATAAAACGATATAAGAAGTCCATTGAAAATGATATCATCTCTAACATCCCTAAAGGTTTAAGCGCGATGATTTATACGCAATTAAGCGATGTTGAAGATGAATTAAACGGTTTTATCACTTTCGATAGGGAAGTAATTAAAGCTCCAGTCGAAAAGATAAAAGAAATCAATGACAAAATAAAATGAGTGTTCATTACGAGCACCCATTTTTTGTTTTGGTTTATTTTCCTTTTACTGCAAGTTCAATTGCTTTATAACCACCATCATATATGCCAGTAGCTTTAAGCTTCACGATTTGCTTATTAAGGTGAATAAGCAATTCTTTGTCAGTAAGTAAACGGTCCAGCATCTCACTCATGCTCTTCTTATCTGGGCATTCAAATGTTGAATCTCCAATTTCTTGAGCGTGAATCGCGCCATAGACTTCATGTCCACCAATATGCTTCATCATTACTTTAACTACAGGGTAGAACGCTAATTCACTTGGTTTAGTGATAAGTAGTTCTACATGTCTCATAAGTAGATTCGTGCTATAAACTGCTTCAAAAATATTTTTGTGATAGAAGATGTGAATTCCTTTAATCATACTTTTATCCATCTTGTTAACAAATTCTTTGGTTTCATCGTATCTATCAAAATGTGTTATGCACATATTTTCAAATCCAGATATCTTTTTCTTTAAGAATTCATACATATCAAGGTGGTCACCTAAATTGATAAATAAGGCTACTTTACCTTCTTTGACTTTTGGAATAAGGTGATTAACAATTTCTAAGAATGATTTAGCACCTGCTCCTGCTCCTCCAACCGAAGTAAGAATTCTAGTAGGTTCATCTTTTTTAATTCTATTTACTCTTGCTTCAACATCTTTTTCAATGTTTGAAACAAGTTCATGGTCAATGTAATGACCAACTTCATAGATATCAGATTCAGGAATGCCTTTTAATGATTTCTTGGCCATTCCATTAAGCATCTTATATCCAAGATATGCGAATGACACATAATGATAGACTGCTCTGCGTCAATGGCTTGCGGAAAGCCGGAGAAGGCGGAGGCGGCGCTGCGCATAGCGGCGGCGTTTGGATATTTGTCCGTGTCCGCTATGGACCGTGTGTCTTTTAAGTTGCTGAAGGGCAACAAGTGCGAGGATCTTCCGTTTACCGTTTATAACAAGGATTCGTTTTACAGGGCAGCTCAATTTCTCGAAAATACCGAGTTTGAGGGCGATACGGATCTTGAAAAATCGGTAATCGGCATGGGTTCGCCGGGTCACGACGACGGTATGACTATAGTTATCTCCGATTTCCTTACGGAGAGCGACTGGAAAAAGATGCTCGATTTTCTTGTATATAATCGCAGGGAGGTTCTGTTTATTCAGGTGCTCTCCCCGGATGAGCTGTACCCGGATTTTGACGGACGAGTTCACATGGTGGACGCCGAGTCTGCCGGAATAGGCGACGCAAGAAACATGAAAGTGCACATTACAAGAAAGATGGTAGAGGCCTATCAGAGAGCGTTGGACGAATATGAGAAGGAGCTTATAGATTTTTGTGCTTCAAGAGAGGCAACCTTCTTTACGGTATCGTCCGATGATCCTATTGAGAAGGTAATTTTCGGAAAGGGATACGAAACGGAATTGATCAAATGAAATTTCTTCAGCCTTTGGGGTTGCTGGGTCTTCTTGCTGTTCCGATAATTATTTTGATTTACGTCATAAAATCAAAATATGTTCAGAAGCCGGTATCCAGCACGTTTATATGGAAACGAAGTCTTCGATACGTGAAGAGGAAAATTCCGCTGAATTTTATAGTTTCGCTTCTTTTGATCTTGCAGATTCTTACGGTTACGGTGGCGAGCCTTGCTATATCGCGCCCGACTATCGTGCCGTTTAGTTCAAACGAAACGATAATAATAATAGATTCTTCCGCGAGTATGCTCACGACTGATGGGGAGAAAACCAGGTTCGACCTTGCCAAGGAAAAGGCTATCGAAATGGCGGACAAGGCGGGAGATAACAGCAGAATATCAATAATTTCCGCAGGTGTAGAGGCAAAAGAGCTCATACATCGAAGCGCGGATAAAATAGATATCACGTACGTTATCGATGAACTCGAATGCGGACTCGGAGAAACCGATATTGACGGTGCTCTTAAAATAGCGAGCACGATTCAGGCGGAAAACACCGATTCCAAAATATATTTTTATACCGATAAGGATTATGACACGGTAGAAAGACTCGAGGTCGTAAACTTTGCAAGATACGAGGATTGGAACGCCGCAATACTGTCGTTTACCGACGCAAACGTTGCGGGGGCGTACGAATTTAAGGCTACGCTTGCAAGCTACGGCAGAGATACCGAAACGGTTATAAGCCTTTACGTTGACGGAAAGCTTTGTAACTCAAAGAAAATAACTATAAATAACGTCGTGGAGGACGAAAACGCAGTTTTCGACCCGAACGGAGAAAACAAGAGTATGGAGCCGACCGAGGTGCTTTTCACCTCAAACAAAACGAACGAAGTGGGAAATGAGGTATATATAAACCGCATTACCTCTTACAGCGACGCAAAAATAACCATTTCGTCGGAGGACGGAATGGCATACGATAACGAATATTATTTATATTCGAAGGAATCGTCTAATCCGCGCGTAATGTTTGTAAGTAAGTGGGTTGAGATGACGGACCAGGGAGTTGCGGATTTATCAAAGTCCACCTTCCTTCTGGCATCGCTTCGTAACCTTGGTTTAAGAATAGAAACAAAAGATATACATAAGTCTGTCAGCGAAGTCGAGGCGTACGAGGGATATGACCTTTACGTATTCGACGGCGTTATGCCGGAGTCGTTGCCGATTGACGGTGCGGTATGGTTTATAGACCCGCCGGACAGTCCCGTAGGAACGCAACTCCAGATAGGCAGCACGCAGACCATTTCCGACGACACGCTTGAAAAATTCAAGCTTACGTTGGGATATAACAGCGGAAGCGAAGTATATAAGGCAATATCCAAGAATATGGGTAGCGGCAGAGCATCGCTCCGCAATTACAGACCGATATTCCTTGCCGACGGATATGAGAGCATATTTGAATGTAACGGAGAAACGGTTATAACCGCGGGTGCAGAATCGTCAACGCGTACGGTAGTCATATCGTTCGACTTCCACGATACGAACCTGCCGGTATATATAGATTTCCCGTTGCTTATAAACAATATGATAAAATATTCGCTTAAGGAATCTTTGGAAAAACGCTCGTTCGTTGTAGGAGAAACGGTTGACTTCTTCGCTCCGGCGGGAAGTAAAACACTCACGTTCAAGAAGGACGGCACCGTTCTTAACGTAATGAGCGCACGCGATACGTCGTACGTGCTCGACTCCCTCGGCAGCTATGAAATCGAGGTAGAGTACACAAACGGCGATAAAAAATCGTATATGATGCCGACGCATCTTGCCGAAGATGAAAGCAATTCAAAGAGCATAGGAGATACTGTAGTAGCGAGAGATATTCCGTCCGCTTCGGCTCCGAAGACAGAGCCGATAGAGGCATGGCCGTATCTCATAGCGTTGCTTCTCATACTTCTTGTTATAGAATGGGGGGTATATTACAGAGATGAATTTTAATTCATGGAACTTCGATATAGGGAAGTTCAACGTAAATCTCGACCGTCCTATATTGCTTCTTCTTATTGTGCCTGCTCTGGTACTCGGTATAATACCGTTTTTCAGGCTCCACAAAAATCGCCGTATGGCATCAAAGCACATAATACCGTTTATAATACACCTTCTCGTAGTATCTATACTTGCCACAATGATATCCGGCGTGCGCATTACCGAGATAGACGCAACACCGACGGACACAAACGTCATAGTCGTTGCGGATATGTCGGAAAGTAACGCTCCGATGCGGGCAAAGATGGAGGAGTATATAAACTCCCTTTATGATAAAGGAAGCGAGCTTACCGATGAAACTATAAAAATAGGAGTAGTCGCGTTTGCAAAAGGTCAGATAAAAGTGACGGAGCTCGGCGGAGATCTTGAAAATTGCCTCGAAATTGAGGACACGGCTCTTGACAAGTCCGTCACCGACATAGAAGCGGCACTTAAATATGCCGGCACACTTTTCCCGCAGGGAAGGCAGAACAAGAGAGTAGTTCTTCTCTCCGACGGACGCCAGACCTACGGAAACGCATGGAATGCGGCGCAATCGTTGCTCAGCGACGGGGCGCGTCTTGATGCGGTTTACTTCAACGTTGCCGAAGGAGATCACTCCGAGGTACAGATAGTATCGCTTTCGGCAATCAATCCGAACGTTAAGGCAGGTACCGCCGTCGAGATGGAATTTTCGATAAAGAGTACCGTTCAGACGTCGGGTAAAATCACCGTTTACGAAGGTGAAACCGTTGTTTTTGAAGATAACGTCGAGATAAAGGAAGGCGCAAGCACGCAGAGATTTACCTATATGCCCGAGGGGCTCGGAGTACATACGATTTATGCAACTCTCACCCCGGACGACGACTCGATAGTTCAAAACAACACGCTTTATTCGTGGTTTAACGTAAAAGGAACAGCAAACATACTCATTGTCAAGGGCGATGAGAAGCAGACGACAAGGGTCCTCCCCGTTCTGGCAAATGAGGACTATACGATAAACGTTATATCGGACAGTCAGTTCCCCGAGAAGATGCAGGATCTTCTTGCTTACGACCAGATAGTTCTTATGAACGTCAATTTCTCAAAGATGGGTGACGTTGCACCTACTTTGCTCAAGCGTTACGTAGAGGAGGTCGGCAGAGGACTTTTCGTAACCTGCGGTGACAACTCTTACGATTACGGAAGCGGAGCATACGTAAACTCACCGATAGAGGATATACTTCCGGTCCACCTCGAAATAGAGGATACGAAGGAAACGGTCGCGGTCGTCCTCGTCGTTGACCTTTCGTCGTCAATGAAACAGGCGATGGGAAGCACAACGAGATTTGAGGTCGTAAAAGAGGGCGCAAAGAAATGTGTTGACGCGCTTACCGAAAACGACTCTATAGGTGTCGTAATATTCGACCAGAACTCAAAAATAGCCGTTCCCATGACGCCGATAACCGAAAAAGAATGGATAAAGCAACAGATTGATGAGCAGTTTGACGCTTATATTGAAACCTCGTTCGGAACAAGCTACATGGCGTCTCTTAAAGAGGCAAACAGTATGCTTGCCGAATACAAGGCCAACATAAAGCAGGTCGTCTTCCTCTCCGACGGTGCACCGTCCGATAAAGGCGGCGGATACGACGGAGTTGTTGAACGTATGGCTAAATCCGGTATAGTTACCTGTACGGTAGCGGTAGGTAACTCAAACGGCGACTGGATCGACGAGCTTGAAATGTTGTCACGTATAGGAAAAGGAAGCTTTACGGTTATAAAGGACAGCCAGGGCGCAAGCTTGCCGGACGTTTTGTTCGAGATAGCCGAGAGCGCAAAGGGTACGTATATCAACGACCACGAGGTACAACCCGAGCAGCTTAACGATTCTACAATATTGAGTGGTATAACCAAGCTCGATAAGCTCGGCGGATATTTTGGAACAACTACCAAGCCGGAGGCAACAAACGTCATTTCCGTAGAGGACTTAAGACCTATTTATGCGGAATGGAAATACGGCAACGGAAAAGTGGCTGTATTTATGTGTGACTTCGGAGGCAAGTGGACCAACAGTCTGTTTGATGACAGCGACGGCATTGAAGGAACAAAGCTTATAAAGAATATGTTCAAGGCTTCGCTTAACGCGTCCGTGGCATCGACGGGTATGACGTTTGAAACCGAGAGGACGGAGGGCGAAACGAAGCTTACCGTCGACGTATCAAAACTGTTAAGGCAAGGGGAGGCGGTTGTTGCAACCGTAACCTCACCGGACGGCGAAACGAGCATGTACGTGCTTGACAGAATTGCCGGCAAGAAATACAGAGCAAGGATACAGACGCCCGATGAAACCGGAACTTACCTTATAAACGTACAGGTAAGGGAGTCCGTGGGTAGTGAAGATTATCTTGACCAGGTAGATCTTGCAACCGTCGGATATTACGACGAGGAGTACAACGTCTTTGGTGACGACGGAAAGTCACTCCTTAACGATATATCCAAGGTAACAAACGGCGAGCTGATGACCAACACCGAAAACTTCTACAATATTGTAAGAGAAGATATGACGGAGTACAAGCACGATATTCAGACACCGGTTGCCATAGTAGCGCTTTTACTGTTCGTTCTCGATATAGTCTTCCGTAACTTCTCGATAAGCTTCAAGAAGGAAAAAGAAGGAATGACGGACGAGGAGCAGATAGCTTCCATGAAAGGCAGATAAAAGCGGGACGCCGCTCGGCGAGAAAAAGCTCTTTATTTGCGATATAAGTAAATAAAATTCAGGGGGTGCGATTATCGCGCTCCCTGTTTTTCAAAGCTTTGCAAAACGCCGAAAAATGTCGTTTTAAGGGGCAAAAACAGAAATAATATATAAAAAATTTTACAAAAAGAGAAAAAATTTATATAACCAAAAGCAAAAAATAATTTCAAATTTTATTGACAAGACAAAAATAATGTGTTAACATTTTAATATAATACGATAAGGAGGTCTTTATTATGAAGAAGGTTATCTGCAAAAAGGTTTACGATACGGAAAATGCCGAGATCGTAAAAAAGTTTGTCAGCGGAGTGTTCGGCGACACCGACGGATATGAAGAAACTCTCTACATAACTGCAGACGGATATTATTTTCTTTATGAAAACGGCGGAGTTGATTCCGTTCATCCGACCGAGTCGATAAAGAGAATGTCAAAAGCCGCAGCAGAAGAATGGCTCGCTTCTCACTGATTTTATGCAAAGCTTTAAGGCGCAGCGAACGTATGTAGCTGCGCCAAAGTTTATTATAAAAGCATTTCATCGCAAGCATCAATAAACATTTTGGGGAGGGTATATGTTTGGCAATCTGAAAATCAAAAGCCTTGAAAAGCCTCTTGTAGACACTCTTATTACCGTAGGTACGTTCATTGTTTCTACGGGGTTTTGCTTTGCGCTTGAATGTCTTGACGTGGAAGACCTTAACTATATTATCATTTACGTCCTCGGAATACTTTTTACCGCGGTTTTCACAAACGGAACGCTGTATTCTTCGGTGCTGTCCATGGTGAGCGTTTTAGGATATAATTTTTTCTTTGCCGAGCCGAAGTTTGCTTTTCGGTTAAGCGACAGAATGTACATTTTCACCTTTATGCTTATGTTCGCCGTCGGCATAACCGTAAGCCTTATAACGTCGGAGCTTAAACATAAAATGGCTCGTATAAACGAACTTAACGTAGAGAAGGAAAAATTAAAGAGCGAGGCGGAGAGAGAAAAGCTTAAAGCCACGCTTTTAAGGAGCATTTCCCACGATTTAAGAACTCCGCTTACTACCATAAAAAACGGCGCAGAGCTCATTGTTGAAAATCCCGATATGGACAAGCGTGACAGGGACGAAATTTTAGGCGATATATCATCAAAGTCAATGTGGATGATAGGGCTTGTTGAAAATCTGTTGTCGCTCACGCGTATCGATAGCGAAAAGCTCACGGTAAAAAAATCTCCCGAGGCTCTTGAGGAAATTATTCCGCAGGCGGTAAGAAACGTTGACGGAATTATAGGAAACAGAAAAATCCACTACGATATGCCCGCCGAATTGCTTCTCATACCGATGGACGCAACGCTCATAATTCAGACTATATCGAACATTTTAACAAATGCCGTGCGTCATACCAAAGATGACGGCAACATATGGATAAAGGTATGGAGCACGGGAAACGATGCCGTATTCCGCTTTACAAACGACGGAGATCCTATAAGTGAAAAGGACTTGCCTCATATATTTGAAATGTATTATACGTCGGGTGACCGCGGCGGTGTCGGCATAGGTCTTGCAATATGCGAGCTGATAGTAACTGCACACGGCGGAAAAATAAGGGCGGAAAATACAGAGGATAACAAGGTATCGTTTGAGTTTAATTTGCCCGTAAAGGAGGATGACAATGGCTGAAATTCTGATTATCGAGGACGATAAGGCTATACAAAATCTGCTTAAAATAGCTCTGAAACGCGAAAAGCATAATGCCATAGCCGTACCTTGCGCAAAAGACGGAATAGACTATGCGTTAAAATCTCCGACCGATCTTATTATTCTCGACCTCGGGCTTCCCGATATGGACGGTATCAACGTGGTAAAGGCGGTAAGGAATTTTAACGAAAAGATGCCTATAATAGTAGTCAGCGCACGCAGTGATGAGCAAGAGAAGATAAAATGCCTTGACGCCGGAGTGAACGACTACGTGGAAAAACCGTTTTCCTCCGCCGAGCTTATGGCAAGAATAAGGGCGGCGCTTCGCTACGCAACCGTCGGGGAAGGCGCAAAAAGCTCGGTTTTTGTAAACGGAAATCTTAAAATAGACTATTCCGCGCACAGCGTTTTTGTGAATAATAAGGAGATACACCTTACCAATCTCGAATACAAGGTTCTTTGCACTCTTGCAGCAAACGTGGGCAAAACTCTTACGCATAATTACATTATAACGGAAGTATGGGGCGCAGGAGGCAACGATGCAAACGGCTTGCGCGTATTTATGGCAAGCATAAGAAGAAAAATCGAGAAGGACCCCTATACGCAGGAGCTTATCCGCACCGAAGTAGGCGTTGGCTATCGAATGAATAAGATATAAAAAATGCGGTTTGTGAAATTAAGCACAAGCCGCATTTTAATATTTCATAATAAAAAATTCAAAGAGAGCCTATTATTTTTTCAATTTCCTCTTTGGAATAGAGGATATTTATTGCCGAGAGCATGGCGTTTGGCGTCATATTTTCGGGCAGGTCAAGTGCTTTTAAGAGCTTTTTTCTTTTTTCGGAGCTGTTTTTCGTTCCGCTCATGCCGTAGGCAAAAAGGTCCGCTTTTGTAAGATTAGCCGACGGTTTTTCGGGGGAAGTGTCTGAAAAAGGCTCAAGAAGTTCTCTTAATTTGTCGGCGTCTATGCCCTCAACACCGAGAACTCCTTCTTTCGAGGGGGCTTTTTTGCGTTTTTCCTTGCCCTCTTTTCTCGGAGTATAAAGATTTATTATTTTCTCCTTCGGCAGAAGCGTTTTTATATGTGATCTTATAAGCTCCCCGCCGCCATCAGAGTCCGTCAGCAATATTATTTTGGAGTTTTCGGCAAGGCGGCGAAGAAGCAATTCCTTCTCACCGTCATTAAAAATGCCGAACCCGTCGGTCGTTATAACGGTTGCGTCAAAGAGGGAGAGTATCTTTATTTTGTCGTATTTGCCCTCGACTATGATAGGATATTTTATTCTCATATCTCACCTGCACATAAGCGCGCAAACAGAAGCGATAAGCCTCTCGGGCGCAATATAGGAAGTTACGTTTGACGCGGATTTTGACGCTATATCGGCATCGCGGCAAAGCTCGGCGGCGCGCTCTATTTTCGCGCGGCTCGTTTTGGATATTGCCGTAAGATATTTTCCCACGCGGAACTCGTGTATTTTGAGCGATGCGGATATTTCCTGCTTGCTCATACCGAGCATATATTCGCGGTTTATAAGGAACATTTCGTCATATAATTTTATAACCGCCGAGAGTATCGCCATAGGCGGCCTCCTCGTTATTTTTTGCCGACGGAGTGTCTCGAAAACGAGGTCCTTGTCGTAATCGAGAAGCGCGTTTGTAAGCTGAAAATCGTCGTACTCCACGGTCTTACAGCATACAAGGTCGATAGTGTCTTGCGAGATACTGCCAAGGGAGTTTTCAATAGCGTAAGCACAGAGCTTTTCTATCTCGTTTGAAAGCGTCCACATACTGTGACCGCATATATCGACGAGATATTTGCAAAGCGACGGGTCGAAATTTATCTTCCACTCGGCAAAATGGCGCATTATCCAGGACTGAAGCCTTGCGCTTTGAGGGAACTGAAATTCGACGGGGGTTAAGTATTTTGTAAGAGTTTTATATAAATCACTCGGCGACTTCGGCAGCTTTCCGACGTTAAAAAGAGAGGAGTCTGCCCGCACGATAAGAACGGTATGCGGATATGACTCAAGGTCAGAGAGCACGTCTGCCATATTTTCTATATCTTCCTTTTTGAGCGAATTGAAATCAAGCCCGCGCACCTCGACGAGCTTTTTTTCCGCCATCATAGGCAGAGATGAAATCGCACCCGACAAAGCTTGCGCCGAGTACTCCTCGCCGTAGATAACTATATGGTTAAATTCGTCAAAAGCACCGTCGATGACCGCCTTGCGCGCCTCTTTTGAATAGGTGTATTTCAGATAATCCTCGTCACCGAAGAAAAGGTAGCCGCCGTGCAGATTTTTAAGCTCCGTGCGGAATTCGCTCTCCGTCATAATTTTCGTATCTCCATTCGCAGTACCGTTTTTTCTGCACACGCACCCTTTATTTCAACCACGTACATTATTTCAAGGATTCCGTCGGTAAGTATGCGATTATCGACACTCCTCGAATAAAAACAGGTTTCAAATATCATAAATCCCGTGTCATAGGCGGATATTTGCCGCTCCCCCTCGCGAAAGATTATAGAGGTGGATTGTTTGCCCGTCCTTTTTAAGTATATCTCTTTCGGCTTGTCCTCAAAAAAGCTTATCGAGGTTTTTGAGCCGTCCATTCCATATTCCTCTTTTTCGACGTAGGATACGGTCACCTTGTCGTCGGTTATTTCAATATCTCCCTCGTAAAAGCACTCCGAAATATCCTGCGCGTCAAAATCAAAGCACGGCTCGGGAACGTCGAAATCCTTCATAAGAGTATCGAAAAACGACGTACCCCGGTAATCCTGCTGCTTTGAAATGAGTTTTATTTTACATTTCATAAAAATTCCTCATTTTTTGATTATAAGCTCGGGCATTTTTGAGCTTACTCTTGCACCCGCCTCAACACTCTCCGTGATAAACGAGTTGCCTCCTATAACCGCACCCTCGCCTATTACCGTGTTGCCGCCGAGGATTGACGCACCCGAATAAATCGTCACGTTGTCCCTTACCGTCGGGTGCCTTTTTATGCCGGAGAGTATCTGCCCTTTCCTCGGAGAGAGAGCTCCGAGCGTTACCCCCTGGTAGAGCTTTACGTGGCGCCCTATTTCCGTGGTTTCGCCTATAACTATGCCGGTGCCGTGGTCTATAAAGAAATACTCGCCTATCGTAGCTCCCGGGTTTATGTCTATTCCCGTTTTGCCGTGGGCGTACTCCGTCATCATTCTCGGAACGAACGGTACCTTGGCAAGATAGAGCAGATGCGCTATGCGGTAAACGAATATGGCGAAAAATCCCGGGTAGGAGAATATTATCTCCTCACGGCTTTGCGCCGCAGGGTCGCCCTCAAAGGTAGCCTGTACGTCCTTTATGAGCATTTTGTGGATTCTGGGCAGTGACTTCATAAAATCGTTCGTTATCTTTTCTGCGTCCGCATCGGACTTTTGCTTGCTTCCGAACGAGAGAGCAAGCGATACCTGGCGCTTTACCTTCTCACAAATCGATACAAGCATATCGGAAACGAATTTTTCCTCACCCTTTGCAAGCTCGGCAGTGCCGAAATACGCGGGGAAAAAGAGTTTTCTTATATCCGTAAGAATTTTTATAACCTCGTCCCTGTCCGGCAGAGCCATATCCTTTGAAAACATGGTGACGTCGGACTTTTCATACGACGCTTCCATTTCCTTTGCTATTTTATCCATATCGATCATAAAATGTCCTCTCTGTTTTTGGTAAACTGTCTTTTCTACATTATACAGTCCCACCGAGAAAAGTGTGACTTATACGTAAATAATAACATAACCGATTGAAAATATCAAGAATATATGATATAATTTTATAAAATAAAGCGAATACGGGTGAATTATGAATCTTACTGTTAAAGGACTTATGAATGCAAGGGATCTCGGAGGCATTTTTGGCTACGGGGGCAAAAAAATAAAGACGGGCAGAATAATACGCTCCGCCAATCTCGCTCTTTTGGAAAAAGAGGGGTGCGGATATTTTGAAAATTACGGTCTTAAAAAGGTAGTCGATTTTCGCACGGAGGCAGAAATTGCATCCTCGCCCGACGCGGTGGTAAACGGAGTTGAGTACGTAAGGTGCCCCATATTAAAAGACCTCACCGTAGGTATAACGAGGAAAGACGACCTTAAAAAAAGGGACGTTTCCGAAATAGTGCTTGACCTTGTCGTATCTATGGGTAATGGGGGCAGGGCATGGATGTCCGACCTTTACGTGCCGCTTATCTCGGACGATTTTGCGCTTACGGGCTACCGCAAGTTTCTCGACGTTATGAAGGATAATAAAAGCGGTGCGGTGCTTTACCATTGTACCGTCGGCAAGGACAGGGTCGGGGTTGGCACAGCGCTTCTTCTTATGATACTCGGTGTGTCAAGAGAGGATGTAACAAAAGACTATCTGATAACCAACGACAGTATGAGAGGCGCTACCGAGGCGGCAATGGCTCTCGGCAGAGAAAGGGGAGTTGACGAGGAAATAATCGAAAATATCCCCTACATAAACGGAGTTGACGCACATTATCTTGACCGTGTTTTCAATTTTATAGACACAGAGTACGCCACCCTTGAAAATTTCCTTGAAAAGCGCATGGGAATAGACGAAAAATATATAGAGGAAATGCGCAAAAACTATCTTGAATAAAACTTTGATAAAATCGGAGGGAAGATGACTTACAGAGAGCTTTGCGGTAAACTGCGCGATGCGGGCATAGAGGATTATAAAACGGAGAGTATGATACTTATAACCGCGCTTTTCGGCGTCACCGATGCCTACGTCGTAGCCAATCCCTCGCGTGATTATGGCGGAAAAGAGCTTTTGTCAGCCGCAGAGCGCAGAAAAAAAGGGGAGCCGCTTCAATATATAACGGGCAAGTGGCAGTTTATGGGGCTTGACTTTTTCGTATCCCCCGACTGTCTGATACCGAGGCAGGATACCGAAATCCTCGTTGAAAAAGCGATAAAAAAAGCAAAAGACGGATACGTGGCGGCAGATTTTTGCACGGGGAGCGGATGTATCGGCATCTCACTTCTCAAATTCTGCCCGAATATAAAAAGTATGCTTTTTGCCGATATATCAAAAGGTGCGCTCGATATGGCAAAAAAGAACGTTTACGCACACGGGGTCGACGAAAAAAGCGTATTTTTGCAGGCGGACGTAATGAAATATCTGC
>CAMGRB010000013.1 GCA_946061315.1 uncultured Clostridia bacterium
ATAAAAAGAGATTTAACAATACTTTTGGCAAAAATTTTATTTTTGCGCTCTGAAATAAAAAAGTCAAAAAAATTAAAAAAAACTATTGCAAAGAGAATTTGATTATGATATAATATCGCCAAGTGCGCGATATCGCGCCAAAAATGGCGGTCCGCTGCGTCGCTCCGTATGAACGCCATAATATTCGGAGGGCTGAAATGGATAAGATCGAAGCTTTTGTAAGTGAGCAGTTAAAAACGGAAGTACCCCAGTTCGCAGTAGGCGATACTGTAAAGGTACACAACCTCATCAAAGAGGGAACAAGAGAAAGAATTCAGATTTTCGAGGGCACCGTTATAGCAAAGCACGGTGGCGGAATTTCCGAAACTTTCACGGTAAGAAGAGTTGCATACGGTTGCGGAGTCGAAAAGACGTTCCCGCTTCATTCTCCTCACGTTGCCAAGGTTGAAGTTATAAGACCCGGTAAGGTAAGAAGAGCAAAGCTTTATTATCTTCGTGACAGAGTTGGAAAAGCATCGAAGGTTAAAGAGCTTAACTAATTCTAAAATTCTCATATTAAAAAATCCTGCCCAAAAGGCAGGATTTTTTAATTTTATCCGGGTATTCTGTGCTTCGTTCTGCGCTCTCTTTTCTTTGCAATCAGGGCGGCGGCTACCGTTACGACGGGAATTAACGCACGCCACAAAACAGGGTTTTTCATTGAGATGTCTTTTATCGCGAGCGATAAAAGAAACGTTAAGATAACCACCATTGCGCCGAAAACAATTCCGCAAAGAAAATTTCTTTGTCCGTTTATGCGCGAGAGAACAAAGGAGCATATAAAACACGACGTATAAAGAGAGCAGAGAGAGGCGAGAGTAATTTTAGACGTCGGATCCTCGGTTGAGTAGAATATCCACGAGAAAATAAGTATCATCAAAGCCGATACGGCGCAAAAAATAAGGGTGAACAGGGCACACCGTATCATTACGGTGCCGAGATTTGCGTCGTCCTTTTGTTCCTGTGATATAAGCCTTTTCCTTTTTTTGATATTCATAAAAATAAAACCTCGCAAAAATACTTTCATTAAAGTATATTTGCGAGGGGAAAAATATATGAAATTATTTTTCGGTTTTATTTTCTTTATTTTCTTCCGCAGCAGCCTTGGCAGCGCCTCTCTTTTCAGCAGCGTGTACGTCCACGTTTCTGATTGAAGAACGAAGAATTCTTATTTTTGTTCTGTCTTTGCCCGTTTCGATCGTAACGGTTTCTTCCTTTATGCTTACTATTTCGCCTATGATTCCGCCGATAGTCGTTACCTCGTCGCCGACCTCAAGAGAGTTGCGCATATCTGCCGCTTCCTTCTCCTGCTTCTTTTGCGATCTGTACATCAGGTAGAAAATGACGATGAGCATAACTACCATAAGAATAGTTATTCCGTACTGTTGAAAAAACTGTAACATTTTTTATCCTCCTTATATTTTGAACAAGACAATTATACATTGTTTTTTCACATTTGACAATAGCAAAAGCGAAATTTAACAAAAAATTTTCCGATAATTCTCAAAAAACCGTCTGCGGCGATTGAAACCGAGTGGTTTTTATGATAAAATAAACCCATGGAATACGTAATAAACAAAGAGCAGGACGGGCTTTTACTGCGATATTTTATAAGAAATACGGCGAAGATATCGGGCGGATTTCTCAAAAAGCTCAAAAAGTACGAAAACGGAATAACCGTAAACGGCGTGCATCAGAACGTGACGTACGTATTAAGAGAAGGGGACAGGGTAAATCTTCTTACAGACGATACAAAGGACGATATTGACGGCAAGCTTATACCCGTTGATATACCGCTTGACATAATTTACGAGGACGAAAATATCACGGTAGTAAACAAGCCGTCGAATATGCCGACGCACCCGTCGCATAATCATTATACGGACACGCTTGCAAACGCCCTTGCGTTCAGATACAGGCAAAAACCGTACGTTTTCAGGGCGGCAAACAGGCTCGATAGGGACACAAGCGGCGTGGTGCTCACCGCCAACAACAGAAATTACGGCGCAATCTTATCGCAAATGATAAAAGATAAAAAGGTACAAAAAGAGTATATAGCCATAGTTTCAGGCAGGCTTGAGGGCGAGGGAGATATAGAGGCGCCCATTGCAAGAGTAGGCAAGAGCATAATAGAACGCGAGGTAAGAGAGGACGGAGAATATGCCCTCACTCATTACCGTTCACTTTTCGCTTGTGACAAAATAAGCGTAATTCTCGCATTTCCGAAAACGGGAAGAACACATCAGTTAAGAGTACATTTTGCATATATCGGGCATGCTATTATAGGTGACGAAATATACGGTGAAAAGAGCGATGAAATTTCAAGACAGGCGCTCCACGCACTAAAAATGACGCTTGACGGTATAGGGACTTTTACCGCGCCGTTGCCAAGCGATATGCGTTCGTTGGCGGAGAGATATTTTACAAATGTAGAAAATGCCTTAAATATAGATAATACCTTGCGTTGCGAGGATTTTACAAAATAGAAAAAGAGCAGTGTAAATACGATAAAATATTGCTTTTATAAGACGGGAGGGAACTATTTTTACAAATGTCTAAAATTAAAAAAATAAAAGAATACGTACCAACCGTATCACTTGTGATCTTTGCGTTGACGCTTATAAGTGCAATTTTATATCTGTGCTTCAGAGTCTCCACCGCTTTTGCGGATTTTTTCAACTACTATATAAGCGCGCCCTTCCGCGCTTTTATATCCTCGCTTACAACGATATTTCCTTTTTCGCTTGCGGAAACGGCGATTATACTTTCTCCGCTTATTCTGGCGGTGCTCATTTATCTTGCTGTCAAGTACGCCAAAAAGGGAGCAAGGGCTTCTTTAAGATACCTTTTCGTGCTCCTTTCTGCAATATGCTATATCTTTATCTCTTTTGTCTGGACCTATTCAAGCGGTTTTTACACCACTTCTATCGACAAGAGGCTCGGAATGGAGGAAAGAGAGCTTTCAAAGGAGGAGCTTTACGATACGGCGGTTATATTGACAGACAGACTTAATGAGCTTTCTGATAAGATAGTTTATTCTTCGTCGGGCGCTTCGCTGATGCCGTATTCTTACGACGAATTAAGTGATAAAATATGCGATTCATACGACGGTATAGCGTCGGAATATAAGGTTATAAGGAATTTTACCTCACGGGCAAAGCCGATACTTTTGAGCGAGCCGTTTACCTACACGCACATTTCGGGCGTTTATTCGTATATGACGGGCGAGAGCAACCTCAACGTAAATTACCCCGATTTCATAGTGGCGTCAAGTGCGGCGCACGAGCTTGCGCACCAGAGGGGAATAGCAAGGGAAAACGAGGCTAATTTTATCGCCTTTCTCGCCTGCATAAACTCCGAGGACGATTTTCTCAACTACAGCGGATATCTCGACGTTTACAGCTACGTAACGGGCGCGCTTTATTCTGCGGATAAAGACCTTTACAGAGAAGTTTACGCAAAACTCGATTCGAGGGTCAGAGGTGACCTTCGCAGTTATTCGGTTTTCTTTCAGAAATACGCAAATTCCAAGGCATCCGAGGTTACCGATAAGATAAATGACTCATACCTTCAGTCAAACGGACAGACCGAGGGAACAAAAAGCTACGGCATGGTAACGGATCTTGTCTGCGCATATCTTCTTGACGGGAATAAGTAATTTCGTTTTAACACGTTGTAAAAGTACCTTTGCTATATAACCCTTAAACCTCCGTCTGAATACAATGATAACAGGTTTCAAAACCATTGTATCAGATATGAGAGGTAAAAATGGATAAAATATCAGTGGAGGGCGGAAGCAGGCTTTACGGAAGAACAGTCATCGGCGGAATGAAAAATTCCGCTTTACCGGTTATTTATGCCTGCCTCCTTATAAAAGACGAGTGTATAATAGAAAACGTACCGAGGGTAAGCGACGTTGAAAATTCCTTGCAAATATTAAGGGGAATGGGTGCATACGCCGACTTTGTCGGAGAGCATACCGTAAGAATTGACGCGTCCTCGGTGGGCGGCGAAATAAAGGATTTTCCGCTTGTTTCAAAAATGAGAGCGTCAAGCTACCTTATGGGAGTTTTGATTTCGCGCTTCGGCGAGGCATATTTACCTATGCCGGGCGGATGTAATTTCGGTGCAAGACCGATAGAACAACACTTAAAAGGCTTTTCGTGCCTCGGTGCGACCTGCTCCGAGGAAAACGGACTTATAACCATAAAAGCAAAAGAAAAATTAAAAAGCGCAAAAATAACACTTGACAAAATTTCGGTAGGTGCTACAATAAATACAGTACTTGCTTCCGTTCTCGTTGACGGAGAAACGGTAATAGAGAACGTGGCAAGAGAGCCGCACGTTATTGATCTTATAAATTTTCTCAACGCTTGCGGCGCAAAGATAGTGCACCTCGGCTCAAAAATAGCCGTAGAGGGAGTAAAAAAGCTTCACGGCATAAAATACCGCATATATCCCGATATGATAGAATCGCTTACATATATGGCTTGCGTAGGAGTTTGCGGGGGAGAGGCGGAGCTTATAGGTGCCGAATTTTCTCATATTTCGTACGTATGCGATATATTCGGAAAAATGGGACTTGAGATAAAAAGCGATAGAGAACGGATAATAGTAAAATCCCGTGGAAACATAAACGGGGCAGACGTAATTACCGCGCCTTATCCGCTTTTTCCTACCGATTTACACCCGCAGTTTGCCGCTATGCTATGTTTTGCAAACGGCGGCGGTACCGTTACGGAGGAGATTTTCCCAGGCAGATTCGGCTACGTTGCCGAACTGCAAAAAATGGGCGCACATATAGTTAGAGAAAAGAACTCCGTTATCATTTCAAAGTCCGAAATGCACGCGGCAGAGCTTGACGCAACCGATTTAAGGGCGGGTGCGGCGCTTATCGTGGCATCTTTGGGTGCTGACGGAAGAAGTATAGTAAATAACGTCGGTTATATCGTTCGCGGATATGAAAATATAGTCGGTAAAATATCCGACCTCGGTGGAAAAATAAAATTTATAAAGGAGATATAAAAATGGAAGTTACCAGGGAAACACTCATAGGAGACGTGCTCGATTACGACATTGACACGGCTGAATTTTTCTTTGAGATAGGTATGCATTGCCTCGGATGCCCTCATTCAAGAGGTGAATCTATCGAGGACGCTTGCGCCGTTCACGGAACGGATGCCGATTTGCTCGTTGAGAAAATAAATAAATTTCTCAAAGAAAAGCAATGAAAAACATTACACTCGGTAAAAGGCTCTGCGCCGCCGCGTCATTTGTACGTGACGGCGCAGTAGTCGCAGATATAGGAACGGATCACGCATATTTGCCGATATATCTCGTGTCCTCGGGCATAGCCTCAAGGGCGATAGCCTCCGATATAAAAGAGGGACCTGCCGCTTGCGCAAGGGAAAACGTACACAAATTTATGCTCGATAATAAAATAGACGTGCGAGTTGCAAACGGTCTTTGCGGAATAGAGAAATATAAGCCGACCGATATAGTTATATGCGGAATGGGCGGAGAACTCATAGCGGATATAATAGATGCGTCGGATTACGTAAAGGACGAAAACGTAAGACTTATATTACAACCGATGACCTCAATAAAAGAACTGCGCAGTTATCTTTCCGACGGATTTTTGACAATTGACGAAAATATCGCCGAGGAGGACGGAAAGCTCTATCAGATAATATGCGCGCACTACGACGGCAAAAAGAGAAGCTTTACCGAAGCCGAGCTTGAACTCGGCAAAGAGAACATAAGAAAAAGAGGAGAACTCTTTGAAAAGCTTCTTAATTTGGCAATTGCCAAAAAACAAAAAGCAATCGACGGACAAAGGCTCGGAGGCAGAAACGTCCGAGAACTTGAGGTGGAACTGAAAGAATTGGAGGGGTTAAGATGACTTTTTACGAGCTTTACACAGAACTTGACAAGCGTTTCCCGAAATCGCTCTCTTGCGATTGGGACAACGACGGAATAATGTGTGCAGACGACTTAAAAAAGAGCGTTAAAAAGGTGCTTATTTCTCTTGACGTCACGTCAAGTACGGTTGAATACGCCATAGCTCACGGCTTTGACACGATAATTTCTCATCATCCGCTTGTATTTCATTCTCAAAAATCTCTTTGCCCGCTTGATTATACGCAGGACAAGCTGATACGCCTTATCAAAGCGGGAGTCGGCGTTATGTCCTTCCATACCCGTCTTGATGCCGCAAGGGGCGGAGTAAATGACACGCTTGCAGAGCTTATAGGCTTTTCTGAAATTAAAGCCGACCCCGATGATCCGATAGGCAGAATATGCTTGCTTGACGGCAAATCGGAGTTATCTGCATTTGCCGAAAATATAAAAAAGGTACTTGGAACACCCGTAGTTCTTTTCTCGGGCACCCGTGAGGTTTCAAAGGTTTACGTGGTCGGCGGTGACGGCAAGGATATGATACCGAGGGCAATAGAATGCGGAGCCGACACGCTCCTTACCGGCAGGGCAAGCTATAATACCGCAGAAGACGCTGCCGATATGGGACTTAACATAGTCGAGGCGGGGCATTATTTTACGGAAAATCCCGTTTGCCGTTCGCTTCAGAAAATCGTTCTTTCCCTTGATCCCGATATAAGCACGGAGATATACAATTCCAACCGTATATCAACGATATGAAAACCGAGTAAAGAACATCGCCGTTTATTGTAATGGCATTTAAGGCATTTAATATAAATATCGGACGGCTTTCTGATATGAAAACCGCCCGTTTTCTATTTGTTGATTGCATAAAGATTTAAGTCCCACGCGGGTATATAGGGAAGGCGGCGAAGATACAACGACGCGTCGGGCATAAGCTTGTGAACGAGAATAGGCAGAGAATACGTATCCGAGGATTTATGGTACATTGACACCAATAGATCGGGCTTATATTCTTTTATAAGACGCTCCGAGCCGCAAAGTGCCTCGTATTCCGCCCCCTCTACGTCGTATTTTATAAAGTCCGCATAGGGTATTACGGAATCGGGGCGGCGCTGTTCAACGGTTACCGTCTTGTGCTCAAAGGAGCCGTTTGAAGATTTTGAGGAATTGCGGTTGCCCGATGAAGAAAACTCGGCATCACCGTCAGACGCTCCTGCGGCAAAATTAAGGGCGTTTATTTTTGCGCGACTCTCTCGCGTGGCATATTCGCAAAGCTTGCAAAAATTGCGCTTGTCCGGCTCCATAGCGTATATTTCTTTGAGATTTGGGCATAAATCAAGATATTTTCGCACCGTATCTCCGTTGTACGCCCCTATATCCGCATAAACCCTGTATTTTTCGGAATTTATGATTTTGTCGGCTTCCTTCTCGGGCACCTCCGTCGATTTAAGATAGCACAGCTTTCCCGTAAGCTTGTATCTTATAATATCCTCGAAAATAAGCGATGATTTTTCGTCCGCGAACAGGGAATTTGCGTATTCAAGTTCTTTTTCGTGTGCGTCAAAATATTCCTCGCAGAATATCTCGTCGGGGGCTACGGGAACGTCGGGCGCAAATACCTCGTGCTTCTTTTCAAGCGCATATATTCTTTCCATAACGTCGGGCAGCCTCGTGCCGAACGATACTACCACGTCAAAACCGTCACCGTATTTTTCGCACGCTTGGGAGTACGAAAGGACCGTCTTTCCGCGATACGAGTGACCCCTTACAAAGCCGTCGCTTGCGAAAACGTCATCGTATTCTATTCCGTAGCTTTCAAATACGCTTATTATTTTGTCGGCGCCGTTGCCCATTCCGTAAATAAGTATCGGCTTATTAGTATTTTTGAGGCGGTGCCACACATCCGTGTCAAACCCGTCAAAAATTTTCTTTTTGAAATTATTCATAGTCTTTCCTTGATTTTCATAAACGTTTCTGCTATAATTATATAACAAATGCGGAGCATAATCAAGGAGAAACGTTATGGATTGTATTTTTTGTAAGATAGTAAGCGGAGAAATTCCGTCAAAAAAGGTTTATGAGGACGAGAAAATACTCGCTTTTTACGACCTTAATCCTCAGGCAAAGGTTCACGTTCTCGTAATACCGAAAAAGCATATATCGTGCGTCGATGAGATAGATTCTTCAAACAGCGAAACGGTAGCGTACATTTTTGAGAAAATACCCGTTATAGCAAAGTCGCTCGGGCTTTCAAACGGATATAGGGTTATAACCAACTGCGGCGATGATGCTTGTCAGAGCGTAAAGCATCTTCATTTTCACGTGCTTGGCGGAGAAAAGCTTTCGGAGAGAATGGCGTAATGGAGTGGCTTAAATACGTACAGTTAATATGTGGCTTTGCAGGCTTGTTTTTCGGACTTCTTGCAATGTTTACGTATTTCAGAATAAAAAAGATTTGCTCAACGTATTCGGAGGAAGAACTACAAAATATTATGCCGATGCTTAAAAAGCAATCAAAGAGAATAAATATTTACGTCATTTTGCTTTTCGTACTTACGGTTGCGGCACTTATAATAAACTATACGGTAAAATGAAAAATCACGAAATTGAAATAAGAACGGCGAGCGTATCGGACGCCGAAAGGCTGCTTGAAATTTATAAGCCATACGTTGAAAAAACGGCGATAACGTTTGAATATGAGGTGCCGTCGCTTGAAGAATTTGCGTTAAGGATAGATAATACGCTTAAAAAATATCCTTATCTTGTCGCATTGAAGGACGGGAAAATAATCGGTTATGCCTACGCCTCGGAGTTTAAGGGGCGCGCGGCTTACGATTGGGCGGTGGAAACGAGCATTTATATTGCCGAGGACGCAAAGAGAATGGGAACAGGCAAAAAACTATATCAAAGCCTTGAAAAGTCACTTGTTTTGCAAAATATTCTCAATATGAACGCCTGCATAGCCTCCACGGATAACGAGGACGAGCATCTTACAAACGGCAGTATTGCATTCCACGAAAAGATGGGCTTTTTGACGGTGGGCAAGTTTCACGCCGTAGGATACAAATTCGGCAAATGGTACGATATGATCTGGATGGAGAAGCATATCGGAGATCACAACGAAAATCCGCGCACGGTAAAAAAGTTTTGCGAAATAAAAGATTTTTTGAAATTCAATTAAAAAGCGCAGATTGACAGGTTTTCACTTATCAATCTGCGTATTTTTTATATTTGCTTGCGTATTCTTTCAAGCGCGCCTTTTTCGAGGCGTGATACCTGCGCCTGCGAAATGCCGATCTCCTCGGCTATTTCACTTTGCGTTTTTCCCGCATAAAAGCGCATATCTATTATTTTTCTCTCCCTCTCGGAGAGCTTTTTCATCGCTTCTTTAAGAGCTATATCCTCTATCCATAACTCGTCGTCGGAGGAAGCGTCCTTTAACTGATCCATTATATAAACCGCATCTCCGGAGTCATTATATACGGGCTCGTAAAGAGAAACTGGCTCTATTATTGCTTCGAGAGCCTCCACAACGTCCTCTTTTTTCTCGCCGAGCTCCTTGGCTATCATCTCAACGGTCGGCTCCGAGGACAGATCTCTTGTGAGCTTTTCGCGCACCTGCAAGGCACGGTAGGCAAGGTCCCTTACGGATCGGCTTATTCTTATTGAGTTGTTGTCACGCAAATATCTGCGCACCTCGCCTATTATCATGGGGACGGCATAGGTGGAGAACTTGACGTCAAGCTCCGTGTTGAAGTTATCTATTGCCTTTATAAGACCTATACACCCCACTTGAAACAGATCGTCCATATTCTCACGTCTGCCGGTAAATCTTTGTATTATGGAGAGTACGAGGCGCAAATTGCCGTCTATTAACGCCTCCCGTGCTTTTGCGTCACCTTTTTTGCTCTTATCAAGAAGTTCTTTCTTTTCCTCATCGGAAAGAGTTTTAAGTTTTGACGTGTTCACGCCGCATATTTCAACCTTGTTATAATGCATTTTCAAACTCCAATCTTTGAAAAAATTATTGACTGAAATGCATCTTTTTTATACAGAAAAACGTATGGCAAAATATGCAAGCAAACATAAAAACCCGACGGAGCAAGAGAGCGCTTAAATCGGGTTTTTGTTTTTTTATTTTAATACGTCGGGCATTGCGTTTAACATATTTTCTATAAATATTCCATAGCCTTGCGTGGGGTCGTTTATGAGAACGTGGGTTACCGCACCTACAATTCTGCCGTTTTGGATTATCGGGCTTCCGCTCATACCCTGAACTATGCCGCCCGCCTTTTCAATAAGAGCAGGATCCGTTATTTTTACCTTGAAGTTTTTCATAACTCCTCCGTTTGTGTCTATATCGGAAAGCTCTATTTTGTATTTTTGCGGACACGAGGAGTCAAGAGTACACCAGATATAAGCCTCTCCCGCCTTAACTTCCTCCTTTGGACATATTTTCATCTTTCCTTCGGGGGATTTAAGTGTGTCACCCGAGAGAAGACCGAATACGCCGCAGTCGCTGTTAAGGTTAAGAGAGCCTATTTTTTTGGGATTAAACTGTCCTCGGAGCTCTCCTGCGGCTCCCACCTTGCCTTTGACAACACCGTTTACCGTGACGTCCATCACTATACCTCTCGAAAGAGAGATAAGCTTGCCGTTTGAAGAATCGCATATACCGTGCCCAAGACCCGCAAAAGAGTTGGTTTCGGGATTTATAAACGTTACCGTTCCTATTCCCGAGGCGGAATCTTTAACCCACAGTCCCGTTTTATATTTTCCGTCCTCCTTTGAAAGCTTCGGCGTAAAGGTGAAATTAAGCTCATCGGAGCCTCGGAGTACCGTAAGCGTTATTTCTTTCCCGCACGATTCCGATACTCTCATAACGAAATCTTCTATGGAGTTTATATTTTTCCCGTTCACCGAGAGAATTATATCGCCTTTGCGAACTCCGGCAGAGAATGCGGCGGAGGCGTCCTCACCCTCTGTTTTTGAAAATCCGACGACGATAAGACCTTTTGATATTATCTTTACTCCAAACGGCATTCCGCCGGGGTAAAGCTCAATTTTTGACAGATCGGTAGTTTTTTCGCAAGTAAGAGCCTTTTGAAAGGTTTCAAGGGACGATACCTGCCCACCCGAAGCCCACGCCTGCACAGATTCGGCGGCAAAACTCGGAATACATAGCGAAAAAACTATCAAAACGGTCAAAAACAGACGAATTAGAAATCGAGATTTTTTCATTTTTATATTAACCGTTCGGTTGTCCTTTCATTTGTGATGTGTATTTAATTTGTGTAAAGTTGTTCTTTTTATGTCTAACAATTTTATAAGCGTAAGCAATAAAATACCAATGCAATCAATAAAATTGTTGACTTTTATATTGAAAAAATGTATAATGAAAACGTAAATCAGAAATTTTTGAGGTGCCTAAAATGAACGCCAAAAACGATATTTTTGAAACGGTAGATGAAATATCCAAACTATATGATAAAAAAATCTCCGGGGCGGTAAAGGACTCTGTTTTCAGGCAAAAGAGTTCAAGGCTTGTTATGAGATATCTTTACGAAAACGGAGAAATCTTGCAGTCCGATCTTACAAAGCGCACGCATATACAAAAATCAACGGTGAGTGAGTCGCTCTCAAAACTTGAAAAGGTCGGATATATAGCAAAATTTTCAAACGATTACGATTTGCGCTCCGTTAAAATCTCAATCACCAAAAAGGGAAGCGCGGCGTACGAAAACCTTAAAAAAGTCACCGATGACGCAAGAGAAGAGCTTCTTCACGGAATAAGCCCTAAAGACGAGGCCACGCTTGAATACGTACTTGATATTCTTAACGGCAAACTCGGTAAAAATACGAAAAACAAAGCCTGATATATTTTACAAATGTCTAAAATATTTTCAAAAAATAAAAACCGCCGAAACGGCGGTTTTTATTTAGTCGTTGTCATCTTTGAGCATATGCTCAAGCCATTCGACACCGAGGTCAAGGGCATCGTAAAGCCCGTTTTTGAATGACTGCTTTTCAATCTTCTGTCTGTCGTCGGTGTGGCAGATCTGAACGAGTATGGCATCCGGCTCACCGTCCGCCTTTTTGGTAAGAATGTTGAGCAGAAGCATATACTTTTCGCTTAAATCTCCGTAGCAGATAACGTCGCCCTCTCTGACAAGTGGCAATCCTTTATATTCAATGTACTGTGGTTTATCCATCTTAATACCGCCTTTCAAAATCGCACTTTTCTATATATTACTATATTTTTTCCCGCTTGTCAAGAGATTTGACGCTTAAACAAAAATAAATGCTCCGCCATCGCGGAGCATTTATTTATCAGTTCTTTGCGATTATGGTCAGATTAGAGGGAAGAATACCTGCCTGGTTGTAAACTATCTCGTTTATCTGTGCCGTCTGGCTTGCAAGAAGCGTATCGGATTTTACTATTACCGTTGCCGTATTGTCGTTTATAACGGCAATGCACTCGGTAAAGCCCTTTGCTTTTACAAGCGTTTCAATGTTTGCTTCGTTTTCAATGTCTTTTGCAATCTGCGCTATGTCGTCAAGAGCCGCCTCAACTGCCTCGGGCAGAGCTGACGAGCTTTGCGCAACGGTCTGAAGAACCTCGAGCGCGTCATCTCTTGCTTGCTTACGGCTGAGAACGGTCTGTGCAAAGTAGTCGGAAGTACTTTCGTCATTCTTCAATGCATCATTAATGTCCGTATTGCTTAAATCGTTATCGACGGTTTTGTCCTTTGGGGTCAAAGAATCCTGATAAAGTATGTAATTAACGCCGACTGCTGCTCCTATGAGCAAAACGGCGGCAATTACTATCAGGTTTCTCGTGCCGATTTTTTTGAAAAATCTCTTGAATTTGCTTTCTTTCTTGATTTCGGTGTTTTCTGTTTTCATAATTTATTCTCCTATAAATTTGTTACACTATAAATATATTTTCGCTTTTTTCAAATATGCTAACCGAACGGTACTATTTTTACTCTGTTTGAAGAAATTCCGAGATAGCGACATATAAGCTCCGTAATTTCCACCTGTACGGATGCGTCGTCACCGTTTGTGCAGGAAACGGCAACGCCGCGTATTGTCGGATAAGTTTCTCCGAGATACAAAGCGCCCGTGCCCCCCGATGAGTTTACCGTAAGATAGTCCGACGTGGATTTATTTTGAGCATAAACTTTTTCGTTTGAGCTTTCAAGGGATATTATTACCTTTACGTCCCTTATACCTTTTACGCTCCTTAAAAAATCTTCCGTTTTTTCTTCGAGCTTTTTTGTG
>CAMGRB010000014.1 GCA_946061315.1 uncultured Clostridia bacterium
CACCGGCGTGAGAGGGACGAGCACGAACGATGCCGGTATAACTTTTCAATTCAAAAAACTTTTTGAGGTGTTAAATGAAAAAGCAATTTTCTTCATCGGATGCGATAAGGCTAGTAAATAAGCATCTTTCTCTTTTGAATGAATTAAAAAGTGCTATTGATTCGGAAAATACGTACAAAGATTTAATCGAATCATCTGCAGATAGACTTTTCACTACTGAAATGTTGAAAATTTTGAATAGCATTTCCGTAGATGAGTTAAACAAATATAAGAGAGGAATTAGAGTAAAAACACTTCACGAGGCAAATTTCAATACAATTGCTGACCTTTATACAACTTCAACTTGGGAAATTTCTTCAGTGCGTGGTATCAGTCAAGATGCCGCATATACAATAAAACGATTAGTTAAAGATATTGTCACAAAAGTTCAAAAGGAAACAAAAATAAAGTTAAGTTTAGACAGTAAGACTAAGGAATCAACTCAACTGGTAGTAAGCATTTCTAAGTATAGAAATTGTATAGGTCTTGCAAAAGAGGGTAGGAAGATTCTACTCGAAAACAGCAACGATATAAAAGAATTAATTGACGAAATAAGACCAGCAACGAATGTGGTTAGATGGCTCTTTGCTTCTAAATTAAAAAAAGAACGAGCTTTATCTTCTTACGAGACTTTAACGGCTTTGCTAAATAGTGAGTACAAGGCTAAGGCAAACGAATTGTTGCTGAACTTTGATGAAGTGAATAGAATCAACGGCAATTTCGCATGGGATGATTTTGCTGAAAATTCAGTTCAATTTTTCACTATATTGGAAGATATAGCGCCGGGCTTGTTGGGAACTGATGACACAATTTACGGTCTTCCGGAAAATTTGGCTAAACAAGTTCAGGATGAGTGCTTTTTTCCCGATGGACTATTATGTACGCTGAGACGTTACCAAGAGTGGGGAGTAAAATATATCCTCCATCAAGGTAGAGTCCTTCTCGGAGATGAGATGGGATTAGGTAAAACTATTCAAGCAATAGCAACAATGGTGTCGCTGAAAAACACCGGCGCCACACACTTTATTGTGGTATGTCCTGCAAGCGTAATAACAAACTGGTGCAGAGAAATTAACAAACATAGCCTGCTTAAAGCAACCAAAATACATGGCCAAGATCGGAAATTGGCGTTTCAATCGTGGCTGCAAACAGGTGGAGTGGCTGTTACTACTTATGAAACAACGGCTCATTTGTCGTTAGACAGTAATTTTAAGTTTTCAATGGCGGTAGTAGATGAGGCTCATTATATCAAAAATCCGGATGCAAAACGAACAATCAACACAGTGAACTTGTGCAAGCATGCCGACAGACTGTTGTTTATGACCGGAACAGCTCTGGAAAACAGGGTGGATGAAATGATATGGCTAATAGAAGTTCTTCAGCCACAGATTGCAAAACAGGTTTACAATATAGCTTTTATGTCGTCTGCACAACAATTTAGGGAAAGAATTGCTCCTGTTTATTACCGAAGAAAAAGAGATGATGTTTTAACTGAACTTCCTGAATTGATTGAAACAAAAGAATGGTGTCCCATGAACCCGGAAGAAGAAAAAATTTATGAGGACGCCATCTTATCACATAGTTATTCCGATGCTCGCAGGGTATCTTGGAACATAGATGATTTGAATAATTCCTCAAAAGCGACACGTTTGAAAGAAATTGTAGAAGAAGCAGAATCAGAAGGAAGAAAAATTTTAGTTTTTTCATTTTTCTTGGATACAATCAGGAAAATATGTTCGTTTTTAGAAGATAGGTGCTTGAATCCTATAAACGGTTCTGTTACACCGCAAAGAAGACAAGAAATAATAGATGAATTTGAGAAAGCACCGCCTGGTACTGTACTTGTTTCTCAAATTCAATCGGGAGGCACTGGCTTGAATATACAAGCAGCAAGTGTTGTTGTGATTTGCGAGCCTCAGTTCAAGCCATCAACAGAAAATCAAGCAATTTCACGAGCTTATAGGATGGGACAAGCCAGAAATGTGCTTGTTTATAGGCTTTTATGTGAAAATTCAATAGATGAACGAATTACAGAATTGCTGGAAGAAAAGCAAGCGATTTTTGATGCCTTTGCCGACAAGTCCGTTGCCGCTAATCAGATCATAGAAGTAGATGATAAATCTTTTGGAAATATCATAAGTGAGGAAATAGAGAGAATAAATGCGAAGCGGGGAATTACCAATCAGCAATCTTTTGACGAAGGGCAAGGAAATGCAGAGTATTATAACTCACTTTTGAATATGTCTTATAAAGAGCTAGTAAGCCTATTTCTTGAAAAATATGGAGCTGCAAAATACGATTATTTTGTCAATGAAAATTGCAAAACTAAAAATTCAGCAGTTTCAAGGACAAAAGAAGGTCTGTTTTGCCACCATATAGATGAAGATAAGGCAATTTTACTTTCCAATGATAAATTTGCTGCTAATAATCCGTTTAGTTACCAAAAGGCAGACAGGTTGGTCTACTGCAATATTTTAGAGCATTTATTGCTTCATATTAAAATAGCCGAAGAACCGCGCAACGAAAATGCAAATAAAAATGAAATTACTGGTATAGGGGGCGCAATAAATTTTATTTGCAAACAAATAAACGATTATTATGATGGGCATGTCTATACAGTCGAATATATGGCAAAAGCGATGGAAGTTATAAAGAACGACTATAATTCATACATAAAAATTTTGAATTATTTTTGGAAGATTATCAATAATAATCCGATGTATTCGTTGATTATAAAAAAAGAAGATTTGGCTACTGGATGGGAAGGAAATATTGTAGAAAAAATTTTAAAAGACATTGAATAATTTTTTATCGTTCAACAAAACGGAGCTAAAAAAATGAAAAAGACGGATTTTTTCGGGGCATTTGAAAAGAGTGGTGTGCTTGTGGAGAAAGACAAGTTGTGTTCCGTTTACTCGCTTGATTACGGTGGTGCGGAGTATGTTATCAAAGTGATGAACAAAAGAGCAGGCAAGCATTCTATTATACATTGCAACGAGGCGGATATTATTCTTGAAAAACCGTATCGGTTTGGCTTGTATCCTTCGCATGCAAAAACGGTAATGACCAGAAAAAATTTGCTGGGGATAAAAAATAGGCATTTTCGTCATAAAAGGCAAGCCGATGCTCGTTGAAGGACTTGACGAAAACGGATTTATCGGCACAGGTGCCGCACCTCAAAAAAGCGATGACGTGTACTTAATGCTATATACGGATTTCAAATCGTTCGAGCCGAATTTATAACTTAAAAATACTGTGTACTACCCGCTTGATCGGGTAGTACACAGTATTTTTGCTTTTCCATTTTGCAAAAACCGTGAGGGCGGGGTGAAATATTTCTGAAAAAGAGCTTTTTTACAATTTTTCAAAAATAATTATATTGATTTATTGCTCTTCTCGTGATATACTTTATTCTGTAATATTATCTTTATTTTTTAGGAGATATGATGGTCGAAATAAAGAATCTTGTAAAAAAGTACGGCACGAAATATGCGCTGGACGATATTTCCTTCAACATAAACAAAGGGGAAATACTCGGCTTTCTTGGGCCTAACGGAGCCGGAAAATCAACCACGATGAATATAATAACCGGTTATCTTGCGCCCACGTCGGGAACGGTCCTTGTTGACGGGGTCGATATATTCGACGATCCGATAGGGGTAAAAAAGAAAATCGGATTTTTGCCGGAGCAGCCTCCGCTTTACATAGATATGACCGTTTGGGAGTATCTTTCGTTCGTATTTGACTTGAAGGGATGTGGGTTCAATAAGAAAAAGCACCTTGAGGAAATATGCGAGCTTGTCAAGATAGCCGACGTTGAAAAAAGGCTTATAAGAAATCTTTCAAAGGGTTATCGCCAGAGGGTCGGCATAGCGCAGGCGCTTGTCGGCAATCCCGAATTTATAATATTCGACGAGCCGACGGTAGGTCTTGACCCGAAGCAGATAATTGAGATAAGAAATCTTATGAGAAATCTCGGCAAAAACCATACCGTCATTCTCTCGACGCACATTTTGCCCGAGGTACAGGCGATATGTGACAGGATAGTGGTAATAAACGAGGGCAAGATAATAGCCGACGAGAAAACCCCGTCGCTCAATAACGCACTCGGGCAGAATAACCGCTTCCACGTCAAGGTGTCGGGACCGCAAAAAGAGGTTATGGCGCTTCTTCGCAATCTTATGGGAGTAACCTCGGTGTCGGTCGTCGGCGAGAGGGAAGGGGACGCATTTACATATCTTGTTGAAAACTCCCCGAACATAGACATAAGAAAAAGTATGTTCCGCGCTCTTGCGGACAAGGGCTGGCCGATGCTCGGCATGGAGCCCGTCGGTGCGGAGCTTGAGGACGTATTTATAAAACTTATAAACAGGAGGTCATAAATATGCTCGCTATATACAGGCGTGAAATGCGCTCATACTTTACAACCTCCACGGGCTACGTGTTCCTTGCAATTTCTCTGGCGCTCTCGGGTTTTATGCTCGGCTTTACCACCTTGCTTATGGGCACCTCGGACACGTCAACCTATTTTGCGGTCATGCTCTTTATGCTGATGATATTCTTGCCCATACTGACAATGAAAATTTTCAGCGAGGAAAAAAGGACGAAAACCGAACAGCTTCTTTTAACCGCACCGATAAGAATATCGTCAATGGTGCTTGGCAAATTTCTTGCCGCGTTTACTATGTTCGTTATATCGATGGCAATATCGAGCATTAACTTTTTCATAGTTTTCAGATACGCCGTCAACGATAACCTCACGTCAAGCGGACCGAATATCGCCATGCTCATGGGCAATATGTTTGCTCTTTTGCTTGTCGGAATGGTGTTTATCGCCATCGGAATGTTCGTGTCCTCCCTTACGGAAAATCAGTTTGCGGCGGTGCTCATTACCATACTTATTCTTCTTTTCCTGTTGCTCGTCGGCACTTTCAATTCCTTTATCACGTCAAGTGCGATAAGAACGGTGCTCGATTGGCTCTCAATCTATTCGAGATTTGAAAACTTCTCGTACGGAATGTTCGATATAGGAGCGCTGATTTACTATATTTCGGTGACGGGAGTGTTTATATTTCTGACCGTGCGTGTATTTGAGGCACGCAGAATAAAGTGAGGAGGCAGGTATGAAGGGTATCAATTTCAAATCGTTTGCCGAATCCAGAAAGTTAAGATACGGCGCGCTCTCCGTGGCAATTACCGCGGTCATAATAGCGATAGTCATAGTAATAAACTCGATAATATCCGTCCTCTCGGAAAAATACAACTGGTATCTCGATATGACGGACGAGCAGGTTTTCTCCCTGTCGGACAAGTCGATAGCCGTTTTCGACACTATGGACAAAAACGTTCAGACGGAGATAATATTTGCAACCGCAAGGGATAATGCGGATCTCGATTTTTCAAATCTTTCAAAGGGCGGCGCGCTCGCTTACGTATATGCAACGGCGGAGCTGCTCGATGCAAGATACGATAACGTGACCGTATCTTATCACGACATAATAAAAGAGCCTAAATTTTTCAAGGACAATTTCAACCGTTCCTTAAGTGATTATAAGATAAACGAAAAGTCCGTAATCATCGCAAGAAAGAACGCTGACGGCACGTACGGCGAATACAGGGTCAAGGACGTTACCTCGTTTTACGTGTTCAACCAGGACGGAAGCGAGCTTGAGGGATACTGCGGAGAGCTTGTTTTTGCGCAGAGCCTTTTAAGCCTTACGTTTGACGAAACGCCGACGGTCTATTTTACGGTGGGGCACGGTGAAACCTCGTTTACCTCGGTAGAGTACAACGAGGACGGCACGGTAAAAAGCTGTATGGCAAACACAGATGCCGCCGAAATTATAAGACTGTTTTCAAACTCGGGCTTTAAGATATTGCCGCTTGACCTTAACAGAGAAGACGTTCCCGCCGACGCGAGAATGGTGATAATAAATAACCCCACCTTCGATTTTACGTCGTCCGAAATAGCAAAATTGCAGGAGTATCTTGACAATATAGGTAGCGTTATGTGCTTTACCGATTACAACGCCACAAATCTTTCCCAGCTTTACGGCTTTGCAGAAACGTTCGGGGGAGTGTCTGTAAATGCGGGTACAAGGATATACGACAACACAAATGCAATAGTTGAAAGCAGTGACTTTACCACCCCGTACAGATTTTTGGCGCAGGTAGCCGACAATAAAGCAACATCCACGTATTTTGCCTCGCTTGCGGGCTATGCTTCCGCAAAGGCGAGATTTGAAAATGCGGCTTATCTTACGGTAGATTCAAAATTCCTCTCCGACGACGGATACGATACGGGTAGCGGTATAAGATTTACAAAGCCTCTTATAGAAACTTATCCGAGTGCAAGGCTCGGCGAGAGTGGCGAGAGAGGCACTTATTCCCTTATGTCCGTTACCTCGTCACAGAGAATAGTTGACAACGAGTACAAGTATTCATATCTTGTTATGTGCCCGTCGTCAGAGTTTGTCAGCAACACCTCGCTTTCACAGAGCAACGTATATCCCAACTATAAAATGTTGCTTTCGCTCATTTACTCAACTACCTCCGTCAAAATAGCGGTCGATATAGACTACAAATCGTTTGCGGATTACAGCCTTGATATTACAAATTCCACGGCGCAGGGGCTCACCGTTATGTTCTCGCTTTTGCTCCCTGCCATAGCCGTACTTTGCGGAGCGGTTGTGATCATAAGGAGAAAACGCAGATGAAGAAAAAGCAAATTACCCTGATAATTCTTTGCGTGTGCCTTGTCGTTATCTCGGTAGTGTATTTTGCCGTCGTCGCCCCTCTTATAGACAGCGGCGATGGAGGAGATGAAACGGATACTCCCGAAGCCGTTGACGGTGAGGGAATCTATCTTAAAAAAATCTCTCTGTACCCTAAAATAGACAAATCGCTTGTAACCTCAATAGAGGTGGAAAACGAAAAAGGCACCTTCTCGTTTGTCAAAACGTGGGACAAGGACAAGGGAAAATACGAGATGAAGCTCGGGAACAACGAGAAGCTCTCGTATGACAGCACCTATTATGCTTACCTTATCGCCTACGTTTGCACACCCTCCACGATAGACGTTGAGCCTATGCGCAACCTTACCGATGAGGATATGGAGCAGTACGGTGTTACGGAGGAGCTTTGCCTTGCAAAATACACCGTTACGTACGAGGACGAAAACGGCGAGAAAAAGAGCTACACCGTAAGGATAGGAGAAAAGGCGGCAACCTCAAGCACAACGTACTACGTTGCCGTTGACGGCAGAAATTCCGTTTACAGAATGCAGGACGGAGTTGAAAAATCGTTCTTACTCTCGCTTGAGGACTACGTAACTCCCATCGTGTTCGGGGAAAAATACAATAATTCCTCCGAGGCGCTCCTCGCAACCAATCAGATAACCGTCTATACGTCCGACGGGTTGCCGATATGGCAGGTCGCCGCCGACGAAAAGACCGAAACTACGGCAACCTTCAAGCTTACGTATCCGAGGGCCGCACTTGCCGACGCCAACTATCTTCTCGAAATCGTTGATTATCTGTACTGCGGTTTTTCGGGAGAAGCAACCGTCTGCGCAGACGTCACCGAAGAATCGCTCAAAAAGTACGGTCTGTCCCCCGATGACAAGGCATACCTTATAAGCGCCGATTTTAACGACGGTCAGACCGTTTCGTTCGCAATGAGCGAGGCAAAAGACGGGTACAGATATCTTGTGTCGTATTTTTACGGCGAGGATGATGGAATTATAGTTAAAATTCCCGACGAAAAGTGCACGTTTTTGAAGTCCGACGATGCGTCGCTGCTCAAGCTTGCGGCAACCAACACTGTTCAGGCAGGCTTTTATAAGTACATAAACGCAAATGAGGAAGCGGGGCAGAGTGGCGTAAAGAATATCTCGATAAAAATGATTATCGGTGACGAAACGTTTGAGGACACCTTTATTCTGAACTTCAGCGGCGACGATCTTACCGTGACCTCGAAAAGCGGCAAGTACACCTTTAAGGACGATAATAACGCAGAGCTGAAAAAGGACATAAACCAGTTCAGAAACTTTTATACCTATCTTACCACTTATCCGATGTCGGTAAGGTTTAACCGCAACACCGTTGAAGAAATATCGGATATAAGGAAAGAGGAAAATATAATTTTTGAGCTCTTTGTCGAGATGAACGACGGAGAACTGCTTAAATACACTTATTACAAAATAGACAGCTCCGCCGGCTACGCAATGCGTGAAACCGCATCGGGCACCTCTGCCGATGGGCTCGGCAGTAGCGATATAGTTTTCGACGTGGCAATAGAGCAGATAAACAAAATAGCCTCGGCGCTCAAAAAGCTCATAAACGGCGAAAAAGTAAATACGGATATAATGTAAATTTCTATTGCACGGACAATTTCTTTGTGATAAAATATACTGCGACAAAATAATACGGAAGGATATCTTCATATGGAATACAAATACGGTCATTTTAATATCGACGGAGATGAGTTTGTGGTAACTGACCCCGCAACTCCGCGTCCCTTTGACAACTTTCTTTTCAACGATTCGTGCTATGCCAACGTTCATCAGACGGGTATAGGCTGCTTCGACTATCAGATAAACGGTACCGAGGGAATACAGCTCTATACCGGCGTCGGCAGAATATGCGACTATGACGTTTTCGGCAAGGATCACCTTTACAACAGACTTATCTTTATAAGGGACAACGAAACGGGCGAGTTCTGGACGCTCAACTGGGAGCCCGTGTGCCACCCATATCAAAGCTACAAATGTACTCACGGTCTCGGATATACCGAGATAGAAAACAAAACGTCGGACACTCTTGCAAAATTCCGCATTTTCGTGCCCGTCGGCAAGGATGCAACGGAGCTTTGGCGCATCTCTCTCAAAAACGAGGGCGATAAAAAGCGCTCGTACTCGATATTTACTTACAGCCAGATACAGTTCAAATTCAAATGGGGCTTTGACAGCTACGGCGATACAATGTACCGCGCAACGCGCTTTGATGAGGAAAGAAACACTTTCTATATGACGAAGCACCCGTTTATAAAGCCGCACAACTATCTTACCGCATTTATGACGGCGGACGAAAAGATAACCGCTTCCGAGGGTTGCCAGAACGTATTCGTCGGAGAGTACGGAACGATAGCCTCCCCCGAGGTTGTAAGGACGGGTGTCAGCAAAAACTCGATAGGCTCGGCAAACGCAACCGTATGCTCGCTCCGCTTTGATATAACTCTCGGCGCGGGCGAGAGCAAGGATATAAATCTTATGCTCGGCGCAGGCGAGTGCGAAAACGATTCGCTTACACTCTCCGAAAAGTACCTCAAAAATCAGGATAAGTATTTTGACGAGCTGAAAAAATACTATAAATCCCTTTACTCGAAAAACAAGATACAGACACCCGACGAGCATCTTGACAGGCTCATAAACTATTGGGGCAAGCACGCCACTAATTTCGGCGCAACGTGGTGCAGATGGGGCTATAACGGCTATCGTGACATAGTTCAGCACGGCTTTGGCGTCGTGTCCTTCAAAAACGACAGAACAAAGGAAATATTAAGAGAAGCAGTTCAGAACCAATATGCAAGCGGTATGGCGGTAAGAGGCTGGAACCCCGTTGATACAAAACCGTATTCCGACTCTGCGCTCTGGCTTGAATTTACCCTCACGGCGTATCTTCGTGAAACGGGCGATATTGATTTCTTAAAAGAGGTATATCCCTTCAGAGATGAGGGAGAGGGCACAGTCCTTGAGCATATGGACAGAGCGCTTGACTTCCTTGAAAAGAACAAGGGAGAGCACAATCTTCTCCTTATCAAATTCGGAGATTGGAACGACTCTCTGACAGGTGTCGGCAAGGACGGCAAGGGCGAGAGCGTATGGCTCTCGATAGCATATGCGCAGGCGCTTCTTGAAATGGCGGAGCTTGCAAAATATCTCGGTGATACGAAGAAAGAGAAAAACTATCTCAACCGCAGAGAGAATATATCAAAGGCTATAAACGACAATGCGTGGGACGGAGAATGGTATCGCCGTTGCTACACCGACCTCGGAAAGCCCATAGGCTCAAAAGAGAACAAGTACGCAAAGATGTTTATGGAGCCGCAATGCTGGTCGCTTATCTCGGGAGTTGCAAGCGAGGAAAGAGCAAATACCGTAATAAAAGCGATGGACGAGCATATGAAGACCCCCGTCGGCTATCTTCTCCTTACCCCGTCGTTTAAGGAATTTGACGACACGATAGGACGTATATCCGCAATGGAACCCGGCATTTGCGAGAACGGAACGATCTATTCTCACACGAACATATGGATGATCCTCGGTCTTCTCAAATACGGCAAGGCAGACCTTGCTTACGAGCTCTTTAAGAAAATAGCGCCCGGTTGCATAACGGACGACAATGCGGAAATAAAGAACAAATGCTTACCGTATATGTTTGCAAATTGCTATTTCGGACCGGAGCACAAAAACAGCGCATACCAGATGGAGTACAGCTGGATAACCGGCTCGGTGGCTTGGTACACCAACACTATGGAAAACTATATGATAGGCGCAAGACCCACTTACGAGGGACTTGTAATCGAGCCGCACCTTCCTTTTGAAAAAGGCGCTATGAAGCGTATCTTCAGAGGAGCCGAATACGATATAGAGATAGAAAATCCGAACAAGAAATTCAAGGATATGAAGCTGAATATCACGGTCGACGGCAAAAAGCTCGACGGCAATATAATCCCCGCCTTCAAAGACGGCACTCACAAGGTAAAAGTAACAATAGAATAAATAAAATCAAAAGCCTCCGCAAAATGCGTAGTTCCCATAGGGAATTTAATTGAATAATACGAAAACTCGACTTTTTTCAAGTCGAGTTTTCTTTTTTCATACAAAACAGGTTGAAAAAAATAAAAAATGTGGTATACTAAAAGTGGCGTACAATTTAATAGTATTGAAATGGCTAACCAAGGGGATATTATACCCTTTTTGTCGTTATGCTCCCATTACAGAAATTTGTTAAAAATGCAAATTCCAAATGGGAGTGATTAGTCATTTCTATTAAATTGTACGCCATACAACGGAGTTTGCGTTTTCGGTGCGTTAACTTCGGTTGGCGCACTTTTTTATTTTAATGGGTGCGACTTTATACAAAAGGAGCATCAAAAATGTCTGAAAATAAAATTGCAAAAAAGTCAAAAGGTAGGGTTTATACCCCTGATTATATTGTAAACAATATTCTTGATATGGCTCATTATGTTGGCGATAACATAATAGAAAAACACGTGATTGATAATAGTTGCGGTGATGGAGCATTTCTTTGTTCAATAATTAGTAGATATTGTGAAACCGCATTAGAAAAAGGTATTTCTATGAAAAGTTTGAAAGAACATTTGAAAAAATATATTCACGGCATAGAAATTGAGCCTATCGAACATAGAAAATGTTTAGAAAACTTAAATTCTATTATAAAACAATATGGAATAACTACTGAAATTGAGTGGGATATACTTTGTGCTGATACGTTAAAGGTGGATAAGTACAATGGCAAAATGGATTATGTTTTAGGAAATCCACCGTATGTTAGAGTTCATAATTTAGACGACTCTTTCGATATGGCAAAAAAGTTTTCCTTTTCGCAAGATGGTATGACCGATTTATATATCGTTTTTTATGAGATTGGTCTAAAAATGCTAAACAAAAATGGTATTCTCGGTTATATTACCCCAAGTTCATTTTTTAATAGTTTGGCTGGGAATTATATGCGCAAATATTTTGTGCAGGAAAATTTAATTGAAAAACTTGTTGACCTGAAACATTTTCAGGCGTTTAACGCAACAACATACACAACAATCGTAATATTGAATAAACAACATAATTCGAGAGAATTAGAGTATTATCAATTCGATGAAAAAAACCTAATTCCTTATTATGTTGAAACGCTTGTCCCTGACGATTATTATATTTCCAAAAACTTTTATTTCTCAACAAAGAAGAATCTTGCCTTTCTAAAAAAGATATTTTTCAATTTGGGTCATTGCAATATAGAAGTAAAAAACGGATATGCAACATTATGCGACGACGTTTATATAGGCTCTTTTGATTTTAAGTCTAAATATATTATTCCCGTTATTAAAGCATCGCGTGGAGAACGAAAACAAATTATTTATCCGTATGACCGAAACGGGAAATTAGTAACAGAAGAAAGTTTATTAAAAGAAGAGGAATTATATAAATATCTACTTGAAAACAAATCAAAATTATTGAAACGCAGTTCTGAAAAAAATGATGATTCATATTGGTTTGCTTTTGGTCGCAGTCAGGCTATAAACGATACGTATAAAAATAAAATTTCGATTAACACATTGATACGAACTTCCGCAGACTTAAAAATTATATCCGCCCCTGCAGGTACAGGTGTATATGGTGGTTTATACATAATAGGAAATGAGCAAAGTTTATCTAAAATATCTGAAATGTTATTAAATGAAGAATTTTCAACCTATATTTCTTTACTTGGCAAATATAAAAGCGGTGGCTATTACACTTTTTCTTCAAAAGATATAAAGGCATATTTAGACTATAAATTATCATACGACGGGGGACTTTTACAATTATGACAAATGAAGAATTTTTAGAAGTTATTAAAAAATCTTTTGCTACATATTTATCTGTTGGTACATCTAGAAGTACCGCTAAACTAAAAACTTTACACGGACATATAGCAACTGATTTAGAAAATCTTTTAGGAAAAGAATTTACAATCAGGTCGCAAGGCTATGGAAATGATAGAGAAGGTAGTATTAACGGACGTTATTATCCTAAAAATGTGGATATTACTATCTTAAGGAATGGAAAGCCTGTTGCTGGCTATGCAGTAAAATTTGTAATGCGAAATTACTCTCAAAACAGTAATAACTATTTTGAAAATATGTTAGGCGAAACTGCAAATATACGTGCAAATTCTATACCTTATTTTCAAGTGTTTATTATTTTTGAGAAAGTTCCTTATTATAGTAATGGTGGCGAATTTAAGCGATACGACGTTATTTCAGAGCATAATTTGGATAAATATTTAGCATTATCAAAAGATGACCCCAGCATATTTTTCCATACGCCCGACAAAACGCTCGTTGTTCTGATAAAATTAAAAGAAAAAGCACTGAACTATTATTTTA
>CAMGRB010000015.1 GCA_946061315.1 uncultured Clostridia bacterium
TTTACAACACTTCGCCCGAATATCCGACAAAAGTAAAGTTGGAAAAAGAAGAATTACAATCTTTGCGCGATTTAAGATACCCAAAAGCCGAAAAAGATTCGCAAAATAAAGAAAGCACCCCGTTTGAACCGTTAAAGTTCAAATTGGGTGCTTGTGGCGGAGAGAGAGGGATTCGAACCCTCGGTGCATTTGATTGCACACCTGATTTCGAGTCAGGGCCGTTATAACCACTTCGATATCTCTCCGTATTTTGTTTTTGCGATTGGGCGGGTTAAAACCTATGCGCCGTTCACGCTTAAACAGTATAGCACAAAAAGAGGGCGTTGACAAGTGCTTTTTTTGAATTTTTCAAAAAAGCGTTAAAAAGCGTTTGGCTTGCCGAAGCAAAAAGTACGTAAACGTTAAAACGGCTACCGCAAATGCGATAGCCGTTTGTTTGTTAAAACAAAAACCCACCGGGCCGTGTAAAGCAATCATTTGAACCCTGCACATGCAAGGCGGTGTCCTCATATCGTTTTTGTTGCTTCCAACTTCCGCAGCCGTCTGACCGGCATAGCCTCATTAAGAAAGACGGTGCGGGAGGCCTGCATCCCAACGAAGGATATTGAACTCCAATTAATCTTTGTAGGTTGAATACATCACTTTATCACAAACCAAGCAGGAAATCTATTTATAATTATATGCAGCGAAGGTCTTTTTTATTACTGATTATCGCAATTTTCTATATTTAATCTGCTGTCGAAAACCTCGGACACCATGGAAAGCTCCTTGCCCTCGACCGTTTCAAAAACGTCCTCTTTTTTGTCGGACTTAACTCTTTTAAGTACGTAGTATTCCGCGGGAGATACCGCCACGTACGTGGAGCCGTTTATTTCGCACTCGTCGATAAGCTCGTACGTTCTTTCCGTCCCGTCGTCCTCTGTAAGAGTAAGAAAATTTTTTTCTTTCATAAATTAAAGACCTCGTTTTCGATTATATTTTATCACACTTTAACGAAAAAGTCAACCCTCGACGATATTATCTCCGAATTGTTTTACAACGATTGACTGCTTTGTCGCATACGCTTCCTCGACAAGAGCGTTAAAGTCAAGCTTGTTCTCCTCGGCGATAACCTTTTCTATCTCCGGTCTTGTCCTCGGATGGCGCGGAGTAAAGACGGTACAGCAGTCCTCGTAGGGAAGAACGGAGGTGTCAAAAGTGCCTATCTTTCTTGAAATTTCAATTATTTCTTCCTTGTCCATTCCTATTAAAGGACGGTAGACGGGGATATTTGCCATTGAGTCAGTTACGGCAATAGCTTTCATTGTCTGGCTTGCCACCTGTCCAAGACTCTCGCCCGTTATTATCGCACCGCAGTCATAGTCTTTTGCGATTTTTAATGAAATAGCCATCATATAGCGGCGAAGGAGCAAGGTGAAATAATCCTCGTCGCAGTTATCACGGAGCATTTCCTGTATGTGAGTGAGCGATACCACGTGAACTCTCATTCTCATCGTATATTCGGTAAGAATTTTAGCAAGAGAGAGCACCTTTTCCTTTGCGCGCTCGGAGGTGTAGGGGAAGCTCTCAAAGTGAATTGCCTCTATCTGAACTCCTCGTTTAGCCATCATAAAGCCTGCAACGGGGGAGTCTATTCCGCCCGAGAGCATAAGAAGTCCTCTGCCGCTTGAGCCGTAGGGAATACCGCCCGCGCCCTTTTCCTGCCCTGCGTGAACGTACGCCTCTTTTTCGCGTATTTCCGCATGAACTATTATTTCGGGGTGATATAGATCGACCTTCATATTCGGCGCAACCTCGAGCACCGAGGCACCTACCTCGCCCGCAATTTCGGGAGAGGAGAGAGGGAAGGTCTTGTCGGAGCGTTTTGCCTCTGCCTTAAAGGTTTTGAAGCCCTTGATTTTTTCGGGTATATATTCTTTGGTGACACGGCAGATCTCGGAAATATCTTTTCTGCACGCTGCCGCACGGGTGACGCCCACAAAGCCGAAAACGTGCTTTGCCTGATACGTCATCTCGTCGATTTTTTCCATACTCTCCTCGTCGAGCGGCTCTATGAAAACCGTGCTTTGAGCATAGAAAATATTGAAATTACCGATACGTCTTGCCCTTTGTCTTAATTGCTTCATCATACGGGCTTCAAAATCGGAGCGGTTTGCGCCTTTTAAGATAACCTCGCCGTATTTGCACAAAATTACTTCTTTCATCTTACCTGACCGTCACCTTTTACAATGTATTTTGACGTTGTGAGAGCCAGAAGTCCCATAGGACCTCTCACGTGTAACTTCTGCGTGGAAATTCCTATCTCCGCGCCAAGACCGAACTCACCGCCGTCGGTAAACCTCGTTGATGCGTTTACGTAAAGAGCGCACGAGTCAATGGACTTTACAAAAAGCTCCGCATTTCTCGCATTTTCCGTGATTATCGCTTCGCTGTGCCCGGTTGAGTATTTTCTTATGTGAGAAATTGCCTCGTTTACGTCACTTACCACTTTACACGAAACTATATAGTCGTCGTATTCGGTATTGTAGTCCTCCTCGGTCGCCTCTTTTATACCACCGAGGACCTCTCTCGTCTTTTCACAACCTCTGAATTCGAGATTATATTTTCTCGTTTCCTCGTAGAATCTTTTAAGAAATTCGTCCTTTACCTTTTCGTGCACAAGAACGGTTTCTACCGCGTTGCACACGGACGGGCGCGAGCACTTTGCGTTTACGGCAACCTTTACCGCCATATCTATATTCGCGCTCTCGTCAACGTAGAGGTGGCAGTTGCCCGCACCCGTTTCGATAACGGGCACCTTCGAGTTTTCAACAACGTTTTTGATAAGCCCTTTTCCTCCGCGGGGAATTAAAACGTCTATATATCCTCTCATCTGCATAAGCGCGTTTGCGCTCTCCCTTGTCGTATCTTCAATAAGGGTGACGCAGTTTTCGTCAAATCCGTGCTCCGAGAGAACTTTTCTTATTATTGCGACAATACACTTGTTTGAATTTATCGCCTCTTTGCCACCCCTTAATATGACGGCATTGCCGCTTTTAAGGCAAAGGCACGCGGCGTCGGGAGTGACGTTCGGGCGCGCCTCGTAAATCATGGCGACAACACCTAGCGCAACTCTGGTTTTTTCTATTTTAAGTCCGTTCGGCCTTGTGAAAATTTCGCCGCTGCCGATAGGATCGGAAAGGGAAGCAACCTGACGGATTGCCTCGGCAATCGCTTTTATGCGGCTCTCGTTTAGCATTAAGCGGTCTATCATAGCCTCTTTAATGCCCGCCGCTTTTGCGTTTTCAATATCCGCCTTGTTTGCAGTTATTATCTCGTCACCTGACGATACTATTTTGTCGGCTATTGCAAGGAGCAAGCCGTTCCTCTCGGCTCCGCTTGAAACACAGAGCGCAAAGGAAGCGTTTCTCGCCTTTTCGCATATATCCCTTATTTTATCGTGAAGCTCCATATCTTATCCTTTCTTCGCCGCAAAATATGTACCGATATGCTTGCCGTCGAGAATATCGTAAAGACGAAACGGATCCTCGCCGTTCATAATAAGCATCGGAATACCGTTGTCGGTGGCTATTTTAGCGGCTTTCAGCTTGGTTATCATACCGCCGGTTCCGAGCTTTGTGCCCGCACCCTCGGCATACGAGAAAATTTCGTCGTTTATCTCTTCCACACGGTCGACAAGTTTTGCATCGGGATACTTCCTCGGGTTTTTGTCAAAAAGACCGTCTATATCGCTGAGATTTATGATAAGATCCGCCGAGCACACAACTCCGACGTAGGCGGAAAGAGTGTCGTTACCGCCGAATTTAAGCTCTTCTATCGACACAGGGTCGTTCTCATTTACTATCGGCACGCAACCTATCTTTATAAGCTCGGAAAACGTTCCCCTTGCAAAATCAAAACGCTTCGGGTTGTCAAAAACGTCCTTCGTCATAAGAATTTGGGCGACCGTGTGTCCGTAATTTGAGAAAAAACTGTCATAAAGCTTCATAAGCTGTATCTGACCGACTGCGGCGCACGCCTGCTTTGCCTGTATGGTGTCGGGAAATTCTCCGAGTGCAAGACGCGACACACCCGCACTTACCGCACCCGAGCTTACCATAACTATCTCGTGCCCCGCATTTTTGAAATCGGAGAGAGTGCGGACAAGCGCTTCTATGCGTCTTATGTTGAGCGCGCCGCTTTCGTATGTAAGCGTTGACGTTCCTATTTTTACGACTATTCTTTTACAATTTTTGATAATACTCATAATAAAACCCCGAAAAATTTGAAAATTCGCTTGATAAAACGATTTCAATATTATATAATTAAAGTTAAGAGGATAAAACCTCACAGCTTAATATATTATAACCGCAAAAATATGAAATTGCAATAGTTTTGGGAAAGGAAAGAGAAATGAAAGAAAAAATTTACGTTGAAATAGCCGGAATAAGACTTGGCATCGTTTCCGAGGAAGGCAAGGAATACGTCGAGGAAGTGGCAAAGGAAATAGACGAGAGAATAAAGTCAATGATAAAAAACCAGAGGAACTGCTCGCTTGTCGAGGCGGCTCTTTTCTGCGCGATGGATTGCTACAGTACGGGCGAGGGCGATGCCAAGAGAGTGAAAAACCTCGAGGCGCAAATCGCGCTTTATCAGGCAAACGTAAACAGACTTAAAAGGGAGAACGAGGAGCTTCGTTCAAAGTTGAGAAATGTCTGATATGATAAAAGCAAAGCCGGAGCTTCTTGCCCCCGCGGGCGATATGGACTGTCTGAAGGCGGCGATAGCGGCAGGGGCAGACGCCGTTTATTTCGGCACGGATCTATTAAACGCGAGGATAAGGGCAAAGAATTTTACCCTTGAGAGTGTAGATGAAGCGGTCTTTTTGTGCCACGCTCATGGCGTAAGGGCATACGTAACTCTTAACACCGCGGTTTACGAAAGAGAGATGGAAACCGTCTTTTCTTACGTTGACGCGCTCGTAAATGACGGTGTTGACGCGTTTATAGTTTCCGACCTCGGAGTTATCAAAGAGTTGAGGGAGCGTTATCCCGATATCGAGCTTCACGCAAGCACGCAATGCACCGTTCACAATTCGGACGGTGCGGATTTTCTTTACGGGCTCGGTTGCAGCCGCGTCGTGTGCGCAAGGGAGCTTGACAAAGAGAGCATAAAAAAGATATCTATGGGCAACGCCGAGATAGAAATGTTCGTCCACGGCGCACATTGTATGTCGGTTTCGGGGCAATGCTTAATGAGCTTTGCCATGGGCGGCAGGAGCGGCAACAGAGGAGAGTGCGCCCAACCGTGTAGGTTGCCGTATAAAATTTCGGGCAAAGAGGGCTACTTTTTAAGCCTTAAAGATATGTCGCTCTCGGGGCACGTGCGTGAAATTTTGAATATAGGTGCCTCCTCACTTAAAATAGAGGGTAGAATGAAAAGCCCCGAATACGTCTATACCGCGGTATCGACGTGGAGAAAACTGATAGACGGCAAAAGAGATGCAACGAAGGCGGAAATATCGACACTTGCAGGCGCATTTTCACGCCAGGGGTTTACCGACGGATATTTTGAGAGCAAAATTGACTCCTCTATGTTAGGAGTGCGCACACAAAAAGACAAGGCAAAAACGAGCGAGGCGGAGTGCAAAATTCCCGAACTTGAAAAGATATCCGTTTCCGTTTTTGCAAAGCTCAAAGAGGGGGAGCGCGCCGAGATAACGCTGTGCGACGGCAAAAATAGCGTAACGTGTGTCGGTGATACGGTCGAAACGGCAATAAATTCCCCGATGAGCGAGGACGATATAAGAAAAAATCTTATAAAATTCGGAAATACGCCATACTCTGTAAAAAATGTTGAAATAGAAAAAACGGACAACGTTATGATAAAAGTATCCGCGCTCAACGCTTTAAGGCGCAAAGCGTCAAGGGCTCTCGCGGATAAATGCGTCACCCCGTGTGAGAAAAAAGCGCACGAGGGCGCGGAGCGTAAATCGAAAAACGCCCCCAAGGAAATGCCAAAGCATACGGTGACCGCCGTATTTTCCGACCCCGATACAATACCCGAGCAAAATCCTTTTGATATATGCTTCGTCTATGCCGACAGATACAAAAAAGGTTGCCGCGCAAACGGAGTATATCTGCCTCCCGTTATTCTCGATACGGAGTGGGACGGTATTGAAAAGTGCCTTAAAGGAGCATGGGACGACGGGGCAAGATATGCGCTTGTGTCAAACGTCGGACAGATTGAAAGAGTTAAAAAAATGGGCTTTAAGATGATAGCCGATTTCAGATTTAACGTTTTTAACCCATCCTGTGTCGATATTCTCAAAGAAAGCGGCTTTGAAAACGTCATACTCTCGCCCGAGCTTTCCCTTGCACAGATGAACTCGATGAAGGGTAGTATAGCGGTAGTTTACGGCAAAATTCCCGTTATGACAACTCATAAATGCGTAATAAAAGACACGGCGGGGTGTGAAAAGTGCAAAACGTACCTTATTGACAGGACGAACGCTTCGTTTTTCGTCGAGGGCATTTTCGGGCACAGAAACGTGATATACAACAGCGTACCTATATATATGGCGGACAAGCCGGACGCATTAAAAAACTTCTCTCACCATTTCATATTTACAAACGAGAGTAAAGACGATTGCGTAAAGATAATAAACGCGTACAAAAACGGCTACGCGTCCGACGGAAAAATAAGAAGAATAAAACCGTAAAAATCGAGGGGAAAATGAAACTTATACTTGCATCAAAATCACCGAGGAGAAAAGAGATTCTTTCAATGATGGGCGCAGATTTCGAGGTAAGGGTGTCCGACGCCGACGAAAGATACGACGTTACAACGCCCGTATATGACGTGCCGAAAATGCTTGCAGAGAGAAAAGCGTTTGCAACAAAAATCGGGAACGGTGAAATTATAATCGCCTGCGACACGGTAGTCCTTTGTGAAAGGCAGATACTCGGCAAGCCGAAAACCAGAGAAAACGCGATAAAAATGCTTGAACTTCTCTCGGGCAAGGCGCACTACGTAATAAGCGGAATTTGCGTAAGGAGTGTCGATAAAACAGTTTGCGAAAGCGTTGAAACAAAGGTGTTTATGCGCAACTTTACAAAAGAGGAAGCAGAGAGATACGTCGATAAGTTTTCTCCGCTTGACAAGGCGGGCGCATACGGAATACAGGACGGCGCAGGCGCTTTTGTCGAGAAGATAGAGGGAGATTTTTATAACGTGGTGGGGCTTCCGCTTTGCCGCCTTTGTGAAATATTAAAAAATAGCTTCGGCTTTGACCTTATCTGAAATAAAAACGGGGGAGAGTGTCTATTTTGACGGAAAAGCAGAAAAAAGAAAAAATGGCTCTTATAGTAGCGGAGCTTAAAAAAATATATCCCGACGCGCATTGTTCACTTGATTTTGACGGCGAGGGCTGGAAGCTGCTCGTTATGGGTAGGTTAAGCGCGCAATGTACCGACGAGCGAGTAAATATCGTTTGTAAAGACCTTTTCAGAAAATATCCCGACGCAAGATCTCTTGCCGACGCGCCGCTTTCGGATATAGAGGACACGATAAAATCGTGCGGACTTTACAAAATGAAGGCAAAAAACATAAAGGACGCCTGCATACGCCTTTGCGATCTTTACGGCGGAGTTGTCCCCGATACTATGGATGCGCTCCTTACCTTTGAGGGCGTGGGCAGAAAAATAGCAAATCTTTTGCTCGGCGACCTTTATCACAAGCCCGCAATAGTGGCAGACACGCATTGTATAAGAATATGCGCAAGGTTCGGTATGTATAAAGAGGGCGTAAAAGACCCGTTAAAAACGGAGCAGATAATGTCAAAGCTCGTTGAAAAGAGCGAGCAGAGCGATTTTTGCCACCGCGTTGTCTATCTCGGCAGAGAATACTGCACCGCACGAAATCCAAAATGCGATATATGCCCGCTTGCAAAAATCTGCAAGGGCGATAAAAAATAAAAAACGGGCTGTTGCAAATTTAATTTGCAACAGCCTGTAGCTTTTTTGGATAGGGGATAGAGAAATTTAGCAAAGAAGCGTTGGTTTCGTTATATCGTAGGGCGGGGGCTTGCTCCCGCCGCTTTGTTTACCGTTTGATAACTCCCTCCGTCTTTTGCTTCGCAAAATCCACCTCCCTCTGTGATGGAGGCTTTTTGCGACAGCCCCTTATTTATCTACCGTATAACGCTTTATTTTCTTGGTGGTAGTCTTTTCAAAAGGCTCATCTCTTAACTCAACCTTGTGGATGTGCTTATATGAAGCAAGCTTTCTGTTTATCTTCATAGCGGCATCGTTTATCGCCTGATATATTTCCTCGTTGGTTGTAAGACCTGCTTTTTCACATTCTTCCTTATTCGGATATACTATGGCTACGACCGTTATATCGCCCGTTTCCTTGTTTTCTCTGCCGACAACGACCGACTCCTCGACAAGCGGTACTGCGCTAAGATACTCCTCAAGCTCCTCGGGAAACAGATTTTTTCCGCCGGGGAGGACTATAACGTTTTTCTTTCTTCCCGTTATATAGATATATCCCTCGTCGTCGGTATAGCCGTAGTCACCCGTTCTGAACCAGCCTTCCTCGTCGAGGACCTCTCTCGTTGCTTCTTCGTTTTTGTAGTAACCGAGCATAACGTTGTCGCCCTTTACCACTATTTCACCGTAGCTGTCCTCGGGGTTTTCCTTATCGATACGTACCGAAAGACCGGGTATCGGTTTTCCGCAAGAGGTCGGATTGTATTTATCGAGAGGAACGACGGAGATAAGCGGAGCACACTCGGTAATTCCGTAGCCCTGCGATACTTTTATTCCGAAGCTTGCAAACGCGTCAACCATATGAGGATCAAGCGCGGCACCGCCGACTATAAAGTATTTGAGCTTGCCGCCCATAGCCTCGATAACGCTTGATAAGAGCTTTTTGCGAAGATTTATATGGACCTTGGCAAGCAGATCGCTCAACTTTATGCCGAAGCCGAGCATTTTTTCCTTACCCTGCTTCTTTGCCGACTTCCATATATTCTTGTAAAGCTGATTTACAAACATAGGAACGAGGGTCATAAGCGTCGGAGAGAATTGCTTTATATTCTTTCCGACGTACTTTATTCCGTCGCTTATGCATATCGTACAGCCGTATATCATAGGAGCGAGTATTCCGCAGCTCATCTCGTACGTGTGATAAACCGGCAGAACGGAAAGAAGGGTGTCGTCCGGGGTGAGCTGCCAAAGCGTCGGATTTATACCGTTTATAACCGCACATATATTTTTCTCCGAGAGCATAACTCCCTTGCTTGATCCCGTTGTTCCCGACGTGAAAAGGAGTGCGGACATCTTGGTAGTGTCGCGTTCTCTGTCGATTTTTATATCGGTGTTTTTTATAAGATATTCACCGAGCGCGAGTATATTTTCAAAATCGGTAAACTTTTCGGATACGTACTGCTTGTCTGTAGTAAGGGTAAAATTCATCTTGTCGGCGATTATTACGTTGTTTACGTTCGGAAGCTCGCCCTCCCTGTCCCTGAAAAGCTTTTCAAACGTGGGGGAGCAAACCACGAAGGACGCCTCGGAATGATTCGTGAATTTTATTATTTCGTCCTCCAAAAGATACGGGTCAAGCGGAACTATAACTCCGCCCGCCGTGACGGTTGCTATATAGGAGGCTATCCACTCAACGCTCGTTTCCCCCGTGAGCACAACCTTTTTGTCCTTTACGCCCATATGAATAAATGCGCGGGTAATTTTGTTTATATAATCGAGAAACTCGTTGTACGATACGTCGACAACCTCGTCCCCCTTGTTGAATCTGTAAAGAGTTTTGTCCCCGAAAAGCTCGCTTCCGCGCTCGAGGAGCCCATATATACTCTCTATTTCATTCGTTGCCATAATCATTCTCCTTCTTTAATATGTCGGCAATGCCGTCATCAAGTTTTGAGAGCACGTCGTAAAACGTCCTCATTTTGTCGGCAGAAATATCCTTCGTTATTGTTTCTATAGCCGAGGTAACCGCCTCATTTATAATGTTGTGTATATCTTTCCCCCTTTCAGTAAGAACAAATTTTGATTTATACGCCTGTGGCGAATTTTTTTCTATATATCCTTTATCCGTAAGCTCGGAGGTTATCCGCGAGATAAACGCCTTGTCAACCCCGCAGGCAGAAGCGAGCGCGGCAGAGGACAATCCGCCGTCTTTCTCGGCTATCCTCAAAAGGCACATAACGTGAGAGCCCCGTAGACCGTACGGCTGCATAACGGAATCTTCTATTCTCTTTATGTTTTTTGCTATCCTTTCGGTATAAAGTATAAAAGGTATAAATCCTTTTCCTCTCATGATCTTTCTCTCCATCAAATATACGTAGTACGCCCATTATAGCACAAAAGTATTGACTTGTCAACCTTTTTATTGGAAAAAATATAATCCAAACAAATTTCTCCTTTGAAAACGTTTGCGCAAAAAAAGAAAAACCGGCACAAGGCCGGCTTTCCTTTAGAGAGAGAAAACATTTAAGATAGTTCAAATTTAATAGGTCCGTCTTATCAGAAATCAACTTCGGTGTCGTAGTAGCAGCACTTAAGAAGCTTTTCCATTTCTTCAACGGAGGGCTGACGGGGGTTGGAGCCCGTGCAGGCATCGCCCAAAGCGTTTACGGCGATATCGTGAACTCTTTCGAGGAACACGTTCTCGGGGACGAAGCCCTGCTCGCAGGGATAGCTGTCCGCACCGTAATTCTTTATGCAATGAGGGATATTGAGGTCGTCGTTCATCTTGCGCAGGTAAGCGATAAGAAGTGCAACCTTTTCTTTAACGGTATTTCCGCCGAGAGCCATATAATCGGCAATCTCTGCATAACGCTTTGCCGCCGTTTCGTTCTTTGCGTTGAAAGCGATAACTTTAGGCAAGTACATAGCGTTTGCGGCACCGTGAATTATATGTGCACCGTAGTCTGCAAAAGCGGCTCCGGTCTTGTGTGCCATTGAGTGAACTATGCCGAGCAAAGCGTTGGAGAATGCCATACCTGCAAGGCACTGTGCGTTGTGCATGCTGTCGCGCTTTGACATATCGCCGTTGTAGGATTTTACAAGATCGCTCTGGATCATCTTGATGGCGAATATAGCAAGCGGATCGGTGTAATCGCAGTTTGCGGTTGAAACGTAAGCCTCAACGGCGTGGGTCATAGCGTCCATACCCGTGTGAGCAACGAGCTTTTTGGGCATCGTTTCTGCAAGGTCGGGGTCGACTATTGCAACGTCGGGGGTGATTTCAAAGTCTGCGATAGGATATTTGATACCCTTTTTGTAATCGGTGATTATCGAGAATGCGGTAACCTCGGTTGCCGTACCCGAAGTTGAGGATATTGCGCAGAAGTGAGCCTTCTTACGAAGCGCGGGAATACCGAATACCTTGCACATTTCCTCAAAGGTTATTTCCGGATATTCGTACTTTATCCACATAGCCTTGGCAGCATCGATAGGAGAACCGCCGCCCATTGCTATTATCCAGTCAGGCTGAATTTCGAGCATCTTTTCTGCGCCCTTCATAACGGTGTCAACAGACGGGTCAGGCTCGATACCGTCAATTACGTAAACTTCCATGCCGGCTTCTTTAAGATAAGCCTCGGCTCTGTCAAGGAAGCCGAAACGCTTCATCGAGCCGCCGCCTACGCATATAACGGCTTTCTTTCCTTTGAATGTTTTAAGTGCTTCAAGGGCACCCTTTCCGTGATAGAGATCTCTCGGTAAAGTAAATCTTGCCATGATATTTTCCTCCGCAAAAGCGTATTTATTTTTCGACTATATATTAACATTTCGACGCGCAAATGTGAAATATAAAAATGAAATAGAGATATTCCCAAAATAATATGAAATCGAAAAAAGACGTGCAAAACACACGGCATATTGACTTTGAACTTTTTTTGTGATACAATATCCGAAAAGAAAAAACAAGCCGTAAAGGCTTGTGATAATTGGAGCAGGTGACGGGAATCGAACCCGCGTATCAGGCTTGGGAAGCGTGCGCTCTGCCATTGAGCTACACCTGCGCATATATATGGCTATATAAATCATATCGGAGCAAAGTAAGACCTCGCTCCGACATAATGGAGCTGGTGGTGAGATTTGAACTCACGACCTGCTGATTACGAATCAGCTGCACTGCCCCTGTGCTACACCAGCGTTGTTAAGCAAGTGTTATTTTACTACAAATAATTATGTTTGTCAAGAGGTTTTTTCAAATGAATTTATGTAATATCTCAAACGTAAAACGTCTTTTGTCGGAATTTAATACGGGGACCAAAAAAGGCTTCGGTCAAAATTTCCTTATAAATGAGGAAATACCGTATAAAATAGCCGAGGAAAGTTATCTTTGCCACACAAAAAAAGCGGGAGAGGGAAAAAGCGGAGTAATAGAGATAGGCCCAGGTATAGGAACGCTTACCTGCAAGCTTTGCGAAAGATACGAAAAAGTCGTCGCCGTCGAGATAGATAAAACACTTATCCCCGTGCTTGACAAAACGCTCTCTGATTATAATAATAAGGAAATTATAAATGAGGACTTTCTCAAGCTCGACCTTGAAAAGCTCGTTTCCGAAAAATTCGGAGGGGCGGCTGTGTCCGTCTGCGCAAATCTTCCTTATTATATTACAACTCCGATAATTATGAAAATCCTCGAAGAATCGTTTGCAAAAAAGGTGCGCTTTTTATCCGTCACCGTCATGGTACAAAAAGAGGTTGCCGAGCGCCTTTGCGCCTCGGCGGGAGATAGCGAGTACGGTGCTATAACCGCGTCGCTTAACTATTACGGAAAGGCAAGGAAGCTATTTGACGTTTCCCCCGACAACTTTATGCCAAGCCCCAAGGTGACCTCCTCGGTTATACAAATAGAGCCGCACGAACAAATACCGTATAAGGTATCAAGTGAAAAAATGCTTTTTGAGGTTATTGCGGGCGCGTTTGCGCAGAGGAGAAAAACGCTTGTCAATTCGCTCTCCTCGTATTTCAAAACGGTAAGTAAGGAAGAAATCTCAAATATAATAACCTCTCTCGGCTACGATATAAATATAAGAGGAGAAAAACTCGGCACACAGGACTTTTGCAGGATTGCCGACGAGCTTGTAAAGAAAGGAATGAACATATATACTCGATGATTTCTGTTTTATAACACCAATACTTAGCGTCAGGAGTATCATC
>CAMGRB010000016.1 GCA_946061315.1 uncultured Clostridia bacterium
AGAAGTATTATGAATACGAATATAAAGAGCGCACCTATACAAAAGCAGAGGCAGTAGATTTAGCCTTTAAGCAGTTGAGGAGCGATATGGACGAGGCGTTAAAGGACGCCGAGCTTATTTCAAAGAACGTAAAGACCTCGTTTGACGACGAATGTTTCTATATTGAGTGCAATCTTTTTTGCCTTGAAGATATAGCGACGGTCGTTGAATTTGAGGCGAATTGAGCGCAAAATTCAAAAACGGAAGTATAAATTATCGGAGGAAAAATGGCAGAAAAAGTAGTAACAACCTCATCACCCGGCGCAACGAGCGCAATTTTCGGCGCATTTGACGCCAACGTAAACGCAATAGAGAAAGAATTCGGCGTTAAGATAATAAATCGCCCGTCAGGCAGCGAGCCCGGCGATTGTATTATAATATCGGGCGATGATGACGGAGTAAATAAGGCATACGAGGTACTTATGTACCTTAACAAGATGTCCTCCGTCAACAACGTTATAACGGAACAGACCGTTGACTACGTTATATCCGTGGTACGTGACAGTCGCACCGAGGAGCTTAACGAGTTAAACGATGACTGCTTTTTCGTCACCGCCAAAGGCAAGCCCGTAAAAGCGAAAACGATTGGTCAGAAAAGGTATATAAACAGTATAGAGAAAAACACCGTTACAATAGGCGTAGGCCCTGCGGGAACGGGTAAAACCTTTCTTGCCGTTGCCATGGCGGTAAAATCATTGAGAAATAAAGAAGTAAGCAGAATAATCCTTACACGCCCCGCCGTTGAGGCAGGGGAGAGGCTTGGATTTTTACCGGGAGATCTGCAAAGCAAGATAGACCCCTACCTTCGCCCTCTTTACGATGCGCTCTACGAGATGCTCGGCACCGAAAACTGCACAAGGTATATCGAGCGCATGATGATAGAGATAGCACCGCTTGCTTATATGAGAGGACGCACGCTTGACGATTCGTTTATAATCCTTGACGAAGCGCAGAATACAACGCCCGAGCAGATGAAGATGTTTCTTACGAGAATAGGCTTTAATTCAAAGGTCGTTGTCACGGGAGATCTTTCACAGACTGACTTGCCCGACGGCAAAAAAAGCGGTCTTGCGGAGGCAGTTAAGGTCCTTTGCGGTATAGAGGGAATATCAATACACAACTTTACCGAAAAGGATGTTGTGCGCCATAAGCTTGTCCAGAGAATAATAGTAGCTTACGACAAATACGAGAAAGAAAAAGATCAGAAAAAAGCAAAAGGAGCTAAAAAATGACTTTAACGGTTGATTTCAATAACGATCAGGACAAGTACGAGGTGCGCGCCGCTATGCGTGCCACCGTGCGCAAGGCGATATTCAACACGCTCGTGTCCGAAGGCTTCGAGTACGACGCCGAGGTATCCGTAACCTTTACCGACGACGAGAATATAAGAGAGCTCAACAAAAAGTACAGAAATAAAGACGCCTCCACCGACGTGCTTTCTTTTCCGATGTACGACGATTTGTCGGAGCTTGACAACGCCTTTGGCGAAATATCACTCGGCGATATAGTAATATCTCTTGAAACCGCGGCAAGACAGGGACACTCTCTTTACCACAGCATATATCACGAGGTTGCGTTCCTCACGGTACATTCCGTTTTGCACCTTCTCGGATACGATCATGAAAAGTCCAAAGAGGACGAGGAAGATATGTTTTCAAGACAGAAAAAAATAATGGAGATAATGGGATACTGATGAGAAAAACTGCGTTTATAGCAATAGTCGGCAGACCTAACGTGGGAAAATCAACACTTCTTAACGCCATATTGGGAGAGAAGGTTGCAATAGTTTCCTCAAAGCCGCAGACCACGAGAAACAGAATAACGGGAATATACACAAAAGGCGAGGAGCAGTTCGTTTTCCTCGACACGCCCGGATTTCAGAAGCCCCGTACCAAACTCGGCGAGTATATGCTCACCGCTTCAAGCTCGTCGCTTGGTTCATCGGACGCGGTAATTCTTATAGCCGACGCTTCATATTCTCCCGGAGAGATAGAGAAGAATATACTTGAAAAGGTGAGTGGATCAAAGCTCCCGTGTATATTGGTGCTTAATAAAACCGATATGTCGGGCGCAGAAAAGCTTGCCAAAACCATTTCCGAATACGACGCTCTTTATAAGTTCGATGCCGTCGTTCCGACGTGTGCGTCGAGAGGACAAGGTGTGGACGACGTTATTTCCGAGTGTGAAAAGTTTCTTACCGAGAGCGAGTGGTTTTTCCCAGAGGATATGATAACCGACCAGCCCGAGCGCACCATTGCCGCAGAGGTGATAAGAGAAAAGATTTTGCGCACCTTAAACGATGAGATACCGCACGGAACGGCGGTTTCCGTCGAGGAATTTAAGGAAGACGGCAAAATGATAAGAATAAGGGCAGATATATACTGCGAAAAAGCCTCGCACAAGGGAATAATAATCGGCAAAGACGGAGAAACACTCAAAAAGATAGGCTCGTACGCAAGAGAGGACCTTGAGAGGTTCTTCGGCACGAAGGTATATATCAATCTATGGGTAAAGGTCAAGGAAAAATGGCGTGACAGTACCCTTAACCTCAACAATCTGGGATATAATCTTAAGGATTTGAAATGACTGAAATAAAACAGAACGGACTTGTTATCGGAGAAAGAGAACTCGGTGATAACGACAAGCTCCTTACAATTCTTACGGAGCGCTTTGGAAAACTGTGCGTCATAGGAAAAGGGGTAAAAAGCGTAAGGAATCGCCATATGGCAACAACGCAGCTCTTTTCGTATGCGAGCTTCGGCTTAAGGAAAAGAGGGAATTTCTATTATATCACCGATAGCGACCTTATCGAGAATTACTACGATATAAGGAATGATATACAAAAGCTCGCCCTCGCTTCCTACATATGTGACGTCGTGTGCGACGTAACGGCGGAGGACAAAGAGGACGACGAGATACTTCGACTGACTCTTAACACACTTTTTGCAATTGCCAAAAATATAAAACCAATGAAAATAGTCAAGGCTTGCTTTGAGCTGCGAATTGCGAGCGAATGTGGATTTATGCCGGATCTTGCCGCGTGCTCAAAATGCGGAGAAACCGCGCCGAAAGCTTGTATTCTCGATATTCTTGATGGTGTTATAGTATGTGATAAGTGCAGGAAAGAAGCATTTTCTGCAAATGTAGAAAATGAGTTTTTCCCGAACGGATATCAAAAGCCGATAGTAACTCTTTCAATTTCATCGCTCATGGCAATGAGATACGTGATAAGTTCCGAGCAGGAGAGATTTTTGTCCTTTAATCTCGGAGAGGACGAGTGGGACGATTTTTGTGAGGCGTGCGAAAAGTATCTCCTTAACCAACTTGAAAGAGGCTTTTATTCGCTCGATTTTTATAAGACGCTCCTTTAAGAGCGCAAACTTTAACGAAAGAGATAAACGATGACCAATTCCGAAAAATCAATTAAAATATTGGAGTTCGACAAGATACTCGACCTTCTTGCCTCGCTTTGCTCGACGGCAGGGGCGAAAAAGAGAGCGCTTGCGCTCACACCCTCGTCAAATACCGAAACGGTGAAAAAACGTCTTGCCAGAACCTCCGACGCCAAGCATATGGCGGATATAAAAGGCTCTCCGTCGTTTAGCGGTACTCCCGATATTCTCGATGCGATAGAAAGAGCAGAGAAAAACTCTGTTTTGTCGCCGAGAGAAATACTCGACGTGGCGTCTGTTTTAAGGACTTCACGCTCGCTTCTCGAATATATACACACCGATGCGCTTGAGCGTTGCGGTCTGACGGAGCTTTTTGAGGCGATAGTGCCGAATAAGCCCCTCGAGGACAGGATATACAGAGCTATAATAAGCGAGGATATGATAGCCGACGAGGCAAGCCCCGCACTTGCGGATATAAGACGCAAAATAAGATACCAGACCAACAGAATAAGAGAAATTCTCCAAAGCTATCTTATAGGAGAAGGCTCAAAGCACCTTCGCGATACCGTTGTGACGATAAGAAACGGCAGATACGTCCTTCCCGTAAAAAGCGAAGAGAGAAACAGCGTAAAAGGACTTGTCCACGATACGTCGGGCAGCGGAGCGACGCTCTTTATAGAGCCTATGTCCGTTGTCGAGGCAAATAACGAGCTTCGCACCTTGTCGGGCATGGAAAAGACGGAGATAGAGCGTATTTTATCCGAATTTTCCGCCGATATTGCGAATTTTTCAATGCAGCTTATAAACAACTACAACAATATAACGGAGCTTGCATTCTGCTTTGCCTGCGCGGAGCTTTCTTACAAGTTAAACGCGACAGAGCCTGAAATAAACGACAAAGGATTTGTAAAGTACGAAAGGGCAAGGCATCCGTTGCTTGACCCCGCAAAAGCCGTTCCGATTGACGTTTCTCTCGGCAAAGATTACCGTATGCTCGTAATTACGGGTCCCAACACGGGCGGAAAGACCGTAACTCTTAAAACGATAGGACTTTTTACCCTTATGGCACAGTCGGGGCTTCATATCCCCGCCGATTACGCAAGCGTTTGCGTATTTGACGGAGTATTTCCCGATATAGGTGATGAACAGAGCATAGAGCAATCGCTCTCCACTTTTTCTTCCCATATGGTTTCGATAGTGAAGATACTTTCTTCCATGACAGAGAACTCTCTCGTTCTTTTTGACGAGCTCGGCGCGGGAACGGATCCTATCGAGGGTGCGGCTCTTGCACAATCAATACTTGAAAAGATTCTCTCGGTAAAAGCTCTTTGTGCGGCGACCACTCACTATGCGGAATTAAAAGCCTTTGCGCTCAATACGGACGGCGTTTCAAACGCTTGTTGCGAGTTTGACGTAAATACTCTTAAACCGACTTATCGCCTTATAACCGGCGCACCCGGAAAATCAAACGCATTTCTCATATCGCAAAAACTCGGGGTTTCAAAGGATATAATAGACAGGGCAAATGAGCTTATCTCCGATGATACAAGGAGTTTTGAAGCGGTTATAGAAAAGCTCGAGCAGTCCCGTATCGCTCTTGAAAACGAAAAGGCGGAAGCGGAAAAATCGAGAAAAGAATTTGAGGCATTCAAGGCAGAAAAGGAAAAGGAACTCAAAGAGAAGGTCGGAAAAGCCGAGGAAGAAAGCGACGCTTTGATGAAAAAGGCTCAACAAATGATTACGGGCGCAAGAGCAAGCGCAGAGTTTGTCTTTGCCGAGCTTGATAAACTGCGCCGTGAAAAAGACTCGGACAACTTTTCAAAAAACTATGCCGACGCCAAAAAGTCGCTCCGCGCAAAAATGCAAAAGGACGACGATATATTCAATCCCGTTGAGCAGACTGACGAAAATTACGTATTGCCAAGACCTCTTGTAAAGGGCGACAGGGTGATTTTACGCAATCTCGGTACGGAGGGAGAACTCCTGTCCGACCCCGATAAAAACGGCAACGTAACGGTCGCTTCGGGAGCCGTGCGCACAAAGACGAATATAAGCAATCTCATTCTTGCTGACAGTAAGCGCAAGGAAAGCACCGCAAAAGCGAAGGCTACCTCGGCGGGAAGAAGAAATATAACCACGAAGGAGTTTTCTCCGTCGCTTGACGTCAGAGGGCGCAACGTTGAAGAAGCGTGGACGGAAATAGACAAATATCTTGACGAGGCGATTTTGTTCGGCGTCAAGAGCGTAACGATAGTTCACGGCAAAGGGACGGGCGCTTTGAGAAAGGGTCTTTGGGAGTTTTTCAGGACCGATGCGAGAATAAAAAAGTACAGAAACGGTGAGTACGGCGAGGGTGATTTCGGCGTAACCGTCGTAGAACTGAAATAACAAAATTAAAAAGTCCCACAATGTTGCAAAAAACTCTTGAAATATCTCTGTTTAATTGTTATAATATTTTAGGCGTGACTTTGACATTGTCACACTTCGGAAATACCGAAGAACTACTTTAATAAATTACCGAAAGGAAATACTACTATGGCTGAAATAAAAATGCTTGCCATCGACCTTGGCGCATCAAGCGGGAGAGGAATTGTCGGAACCTTTGACGGAAAGAAGCTTTCCGTAAGAGAAAATCACAGATTCCCGAACGAGCCCGTAAATACCTGCGGCAACTTCTGCTGGGATATTTTAAGAATATTTCACGAGATAAAGGCGTCTATATCGAAATGCGCTCTTTCGGACGACAAGGATATAAAGAGCATAGGAATTGACACGTGGGGCGTTGACTACGGATTTATCGACAAAAACGGCGCTCTTATGGCAAACCCCTATCATTACAGGGACTTGCGCACCGACGGTATTCAACCGTACGCTTTTTCAAAGGTTCCTTTTGAAGAAATATATGGTGTAACGGGAATACAGACGATGAATTTCAACACTCTTTATCAGCTCGTCGCCGATTTGAGGGACAGAAAATATATCGTCGACAATGCGGACAAGCTTCTTTTTGTGCCGGATTTGCTTAATTATTTCCTCACGGGCAATAAATTTAACGAATATACGATAGCTTCTACGGGAGCTTTGCTTGACGCAGAGAAAAGAGAGTTTGCAACCGAGCTTCTTAATAAATTCGGCATAAGAAAAGATCTTTTCTGCGAGCTTGTTATGCCGGGTCACCGCGTAGGCAAGCTCACCGATGCTATTAAAGCCGAGGTAGGCAACGTAAATGCCGACGTTGTAAACGTAGCCTCTCATGATACGGCAAGCGCCGTTATCGCCGTTCCCGCAAAGCGAGGCGATGAGTTTGTGTATATAAGCAGCGGCACGTGGTCGCTTATGGGAGTTGAAAGCTCCGAGCCGATTATAAACGACCGTTCTGCTTCATTCAATTTCACAAACGAGGGCGGAGCAGGAAGAACGATAAGATTCTTAAAGAACATAATGGGCTTGTGGCTTGAGCAGGAGTCAAGAAGACAGTGGAAGAGAGAAGGACTTGAGATATCCTTTGACGAGCTTACCGAAAAGGCACTTGAATCAAAGCCGTTTGCTTGCTTTATAAATCCCAATGACGATTTGTTCTCACCGCAGGGCGATATGCCGGGCAGAATAAGAGAATATTGCAAAAAGACGGGACAACACGTACCCGAAACAATAGGCGAGATTGTAAGATGTATTTTCGAGAGCCTTGTACTCTGCTACAGACAGACTATTGACTCAATCGAGAGCATGACGGGCAAGAAATATTCTTCCATAAACATTGTGGGCGGAGGAACGAAGGAGAAAATTCTTTGTCAGTATGCCGCAGACGCTTGCAACCGTGTTGTTTATGCGGGTCCCGTTGAAGCAACGGCAATAGGAAATATCGCTATGCAGGCTATATCGGCAGGCGAAATCAAAGATATAGCCGAGGCAAGAGAGATAATAAGAGATTCCTTTGAAGTAAAGGTTTACGAGCCGCATCATACCGATGCTTGGGACGAGGCTTATCAAAGATATCTCAATATTTGCTCCGCTAATTGAAATAAGAGGACGTTTTATGATAAATCTCGAAAAAGAAATTCGCGAGCAACCAAACGTTCTTGCTACCTTGAAGGAAAAAAACAGGGATGCTTTATCATCTTTGGTAAATGAGCTTAAAGTTAAAGGCGTTGACAACGTATATCTTGTGGCAAGAGGAACGTCCGACCACGCCTGCGTTTATGCTCAATATCTTTTCGGCATAGTTATGGGTATGCCTTGTACTCTCGGAACTCCGTCGATTTTTACGCAGTACGGCAAAACGATAAAATTCAATAATTCGCTTGTTGTCGGCGTGTCGCAGTCTGGCAGAGCGGTTGACGTAACCGACGTGCTTAAAGCGGCAAACGAGCAGGGAATGACGACGCTTTCGATAACCAATAACGAGAGCTCGCTTGTTGCAAAAGCCTCGAAATATCACCTTTTCTGCAACGCAGGAGAGGAAAAGAGCATTGCGGCAACTAAAACTTTCACCTCGCAGCTTTATCTTTTCTCACTTCTTTGCGCTGAATGGAGCGAAAACAAGGAGCTTATGGGCGCGCTTGACGTTTTGCCCGAACAGTTTGAAGAAGCTCTCGAATATTTACCGTGCGAAGCAGAGAAAGCGGCAGAGCAAATTCTTAAATATAACGAGGCGGTTGTGCTCGGCAGAGGTCTTGCGTATCCGATAGCGCTCGAGGGGGCGTTAAAGATCCTTGAAACCAACAGAATGAAGGTTAAGGGATATACGATATCCGACTTTTATCACGGACCGGTAGCCCAACTCCACGCAAATGATCTTGCAATAGTTTTAGCGCAGGGCGGAGTTATGCTTGACGATGCAGAGAAAATGCTTTCCAAGCTGAAAAGCGTAGGTGCAAAAACTGTCGTTATAACCGACGTAGAAGATATTGAAAACAGCGATTTTACGATACATATAAAGAACACAGGCAACGAAAGCACGCTTATGTATCTTATGGCGCTTGCTTTACAGCTTATAGCGTTGAAGCTTGTTTTGGCAAAGGGAATAGATCCCGACAAATCAAACGTTATTGCAAAAATCACGGTGACAAAATAATCCTATTTCGGATTTTTTGATATTTTTATTTCTTTTGGGGGACTTATGAACGAGAATTTTAACGGCGAACTCAGAGTTATAGGTATGAGAGGATGCGAGGATTTTGCTTCGCAGGTTGATTTCTACCTGAAAAAATGGCGCCACAGCGAAAAAACATTTATTGCGGACGTACAATGTCCGAGATTCGGGTCGGGAGAAGCAAAGGCTCTTATAAACGAGTCTATGAGAGGACTTGACCTTTACATTATTACCGACTGCTTCAATTACGGGGTAACTTACAAGATGTACGGAATGCAGGTTCCCATGAGCCCCGACGATCATTTTCAGGATCTCAAAAGGATAATTGCCGCAACAGGAGGAAAGCCCAGAAGAATTTCCGTTATAATGCCTATGCTTTACGAGGGAAGGCAGCACAAGAGAACGGCAAGAGAGTCACTTGACTGCGCGCTCGCTCTTAAAGAAATAACTGAAATGGGCGTTTCAAATATAATTACCTTTGACGCTCACGACCCCCGTGTTCAGAACGCAATTCCGCTTCACGGATTTGACAGCGTAAGACCCACGTATCAGATGCTCAAGGCCCTTCTTAAAGAAGTTCCCAATATAAAAGTGGACAAGGATAGCCTTATGGTTGTGTCCCCCGACGAGGGTGCGCTTGACCGTGCTATGTATATTGCCTCCGTTGCCGGAATAGAGCTCGGAATGTTCTATAAGCGCAGAAATTATTCGATAATCATAGACGGTAAAAATCCGATAGAAGCTCACGAATATCTCGGAAACGACCTTCACGGCAAAGACGCGATAGTCGTTGACGATATGATTTCCTCGGGAGATTCTATGATAGACGTATCCCTCCAGCTTAAACAGAGAGGAGCAAAGAGAGTATTCGTTTTTGCTACCTTTGCACTTTTCTGCAACGGACTTGAAAAATTCGATAAGGCGTACAAGGAAGGCGTTATCGACAAGATATTTGCCACCAATCTTACATATCACACGCCGGAAATACTCTCGCGTGAGTGGTTCTGCAGTGTGAATATGAGTAAGTACGTATCTTATCTTATAGACACAATAAACAGAGACGCTTCTATAAGCGATCTTCTTAACCCCGCAAAGAAAATTCACAACTTGCTTGATAAGTTCAACAATACCGGCACGGAAGAATTTGAGGAAGACTGAAATTAAGGATTAAATAAGATGAACGATTTTAAGAATATTGTTGCCTCGGACTTGCTTTTATGCCTTAAAGGTATTTCTTCGGAAATATCGTTAAGCGTTGAAGAAATTTCCGATATGTTTGAGTACCCTCCGGACCCGTCGCTCGGAGATATAGCTTTTCCTTGCTTCAAATTAAGTAAGATTTTAAGAAAATCTCCCGTTATGATAGCACAAGAAATCTCGTCGGAGTTAAAATCCGAGGTTATAGCGGAAGCGCGGGCGGTAAACGGATATCTCAATATATTTGCATCCAACGATTATCTTATAAAATCCGTGCTTTACGAAATAGAGGATAAAAAAGAGAAGTACGGCTCGGACGGCTCGGGCGTTGGCAAGGTAGCGGTGTTTGATTATTCTTCCCCGAACGTTGCAAAGCCTTTTCATATAGGGCATCTCGGCACTACGGTTATCGGACATTCTCTTAAAATGCTCCATCAGTTTCAGGGATATAAATGTATAGGAATAAATTATCTCGGAGATTGGGGAACGCAGTTTGGTAAACTTATAGTTGCGTACGACCTTTGGGGCGACGAAAAAACCGTCGAGGAACGCGGAGTTGACGAGCTTGTCGATTTGTACGTCAAGTTTCACGCAGAGGCGGAAAAGGACGAAACGCTCAACGAAAAAGCGCGTCACGAATTTACAAAGCTCGAACACCACGACGAAAGAAATACAAAGCTTTGGAAGTGGTTTGTCGATATAAGCCTTAAAGAATATAAGAAAACCTACGCACAGCTCGGCATAGAGTTTGACAGCTATAAGGGCGAGAGCTTTTATACCGACAAAATGCCCGAACAGATTGAAAAGCTCCGTGAGCTTGGGCTTCTTAAAATAGATAACGGCGCATCGATAGTCGATCTTTCGGAGTACAATATGCCGCCATGCCTTATTCTCAAAAAAGACGGCTCAACTCTTTATCCCACACGTGATATTGCCGCCGCCGTTTACAGAAAGAGGACTTATAACTTCGATAAATGTATTTACGTTACCTCCGCGGGACAAAGTTTGCATTTTGCTCAATGGTTCAAGGTCGTAGAGCTTATGGGGTACGATTGGTACAATCAACTCGTTCACGTGCCTTACGGAACAGTCAGCATAAACGGAGAAAAGCTGGCTACAAGAACGGGAAACGTAATATTGTTAAAGGATCTTTTTGCAACCGCCATTGACAAGGTCAAGGATATAATAAATGAAAAAAGCCCCGACCTTGAAAACAAGGACGAGGTTGCAGAGGCAGTAGGAGTCGGCTCCGTAATATTCTATTATCTTTATAACAACAGAATAAAAGATATAAACTTTATTATGGAGGACGCTTTAAGCTTCGAGGGCAACACGGGACCTTACGCACAGTACACGTATGCAAGGACGTGCGCTTTGCTTGAAAAGGCAAAGGATATTGACGTAACTGCAACTACTCCGAAAATAACCGCACCCGAGGAGAGCGAGCTATTAAAGGTCCTTTCCAAGTTCGGTGAGGCGGTAAAAGAAGCGCTCAAGGAATACGAGCCATCGGTTGTAACAAGATATATAATCGAGGTTTGCTCGTCATTTAATAAATTTTATCATAATTGCCCGATAATCTCGGAGAGCGACGAGGTTGCAAGGAATACGCGCATACGCTTAACCGCCGCAACAAGAACGGTGCTCGGCTCGGCGTTTGGACTTATTTGTATCAAAAAAACCGAAAGAATATAAATTAAGAGGTACTTTATGTCAGGACATAGCAAATGGAAAAACATAATGCATAAAAAGGAAAAGACCGATGCACAAAAGGCGAAGGTCTTTACCAAGATAGGAAAGGAAATAGCCATTGCCGTTAAGCAGGGCGGGGCAGATCCCGTTGCAAACTCAAAGCTTGCCGCACTTATAACCAAGGCAAAGGCAAATAACGTTCCTAACGACAATATAGAGAGGACAATAAAGAAGGCAAGTGCCTCGGACGCCGCCGCACTTGAGGAAATGAGATACGAGGGCTACGGTCCCGGCGGAGTAGCCGTAATAGTTACCGCCGCAACGGATAATACAAACCGTACAACACCCGAAATACGCTCGTATTTCAGCAAATACAAGGGCAATCTCGGAACTACGGGATGCGTCGGTTATCTTTTTGAGGATAAGGGCGTTATAATGATATCCAAGGAAGAAGAATACAACGAGGACGAGCTTATGGAGGCGGCGCTTGAAGCGGGAGCATCCGATTTCGTTTCCGACGAGGACGCATATATAATATACACCGAGGATAACGACCTTGAAGCAGTTGCCGATGCTATTGAAAAAGCGGGCTTTAAGTACGAGTCTGCCGACCACGATAAAATACCTTCAACCTACGTTACTCTTGACTCCGAGGACGATATAAAGTATATGACGCTTTTGCTTGAACACCTCGAGGATAACGACGACGTGACGGAAGTATATCATAACTGGGATAATTAAACGAGAAACGGCGTGAGCAATCCCGCGCCATACGAGATTAAAATATCTTTGATAAATCCGTCTATCCTTATAAAATAAGGCTTTTGCAAATTTGGTTGCAAAAGCCTTTGTTTTATTTATTGTATTTTTGAAATTATAATTTCCGTTTTTCCGTTTACGGAGTATTCGCCCATATTGGCGGGTATGAAATAACTGTCGCCTTTTTTAATCGGGAACTTTTCGTCTTTATATTCTATAAAGCCCTCACCGTCAAGGCAGAGAATAGAATTAAAGCTTTTCTCGTCTGCAAAAAGTGTTGTTTTGCCGTCTGTATTTATCTTGTCAACCTTGAAAAAGTCGCAGGAGGCAAGGGTAGTGTCGGTTGCGTTGTCTTTGGAAAATCTTATTTTTTCTATTTCTTTCTGACTTCTGTTTACTATGACGTCAAGAGCCTTCTTTACGTGAAGCTCCCTTGGCTTGCCGTCCTTGCCGAGCCTGCCGTAGTCGTAAACTCTGTAAGTTATATTCGAGTTTTGTTGTATTTCCGCAAGGAGAATACCCGAGCCTATTGCGTGCACAAGCCCCGAAGGAATAAAGAACACGTCGCCTTTTTTAACGGGCACAAAATTAAGATATTCTTCCACCTTGTTGTTTTTTATGGCCTCCGCAAGAATGTCGGTCGTACAACCTTTTTTGAGTCCGTAAACAAGCTTTGCACCCGGTTCTGCGTCCATTACGTACCACATTTCCGTTTTACCGGGGGTGTT
>CAMGRB010000017.1 GCA_946061315.1 uncultured Clostridia bacterium
CGAGGACAGAATTATAAACGAGGTTATAAAGCTCGGAGAGATGAGGAGCAAGCTCTCTTACGATATAGACGGCGCGGTAATCAAGGTAAACTCGCTTGAAAAGAGAAAGAAAATAGGTGAGGGAACTACAACGCCGAAATGGGCGGTGGCTTACAAATATCCGCCGGAGCAGAAAAAGACAAAATTGCTCGATATAATAGTACAGGTGGGCAGAACGGGAGTTTTAACTCCGAATGCCGTGCTCTCACCCGTGCGCCTTGCGGGCACTTCGGTATCAAGAGCAACGCTTCATAATATAGATATAATAAGAGAAAGAGATATAAGAATAGGCGATACCGTAATAGTACAGAAGGCGGGAGATATAATACCCGAGGTTGTAGGTAGCGTAAAAGAGGACAGGGATGGCAACGAAAAGGTTTTTGAAATGCCAAAGACGTGTCCCTCTTGCGGTGGCGAGCTTATATTTGACGACGCGGACGACTTTATTGATGACGGCGAGGACTTTACCCTCGGCGCACTCCGTTGCACCAATCCGTCGTGCCCTGCCCAGCTTGAGAGAAATATAACGCACTTTGCCTCGAAAAAGGCGATGAATATAGAGGGAGTGGGCGGAAAATTCGTAAAACAGCTGCTCGATACGGGTCTTATAAAGGACGCGTCAGACCTTTATTATATAAATGAAGAAGAAATAGCAAGCCTTGAGAGAATGGGCAAAAAATCGGCAGAGAACTTCATAAAAAGCGTTGAAGCCTCTAAAAAAGCGGGACTTGCAAGGCTTATTTTCGCCCTCGGAATACGCCATATAGGCGAGGTTGCCTCAGCGGAGCTTGCAAATAAATTCGGCTCGGTTGAAGCACTCTTTAATGCTACAGTTGAAGAAGTGTCGGAAATAGGCGATTTTGGCGAAATAATGGCGAGAAGTGTCTGTGATTTCTTTGCAAAGGACTCAACAAGAGCCATAATAGAGCGCCTTAAAAACGCGGGAGTAGTTACGGAAAACCAAAGTAAAACGGTTGATAACAGCTTTGAGGGGCTCACCTTCGTTTTGACGGGAACGCTTGAAAATATGACGAGGGACGAGGCGTCCGAGATGATAAAGGAGCGCGGCGGCAAGGTGTCCTCCTCCGTGTCCTCGAAAACCGATTTTGTAATAGCAGGTGAGGAAGCGGGCTCCAAGCTTACAAAGGCACAAAATCTCGGAGTTAAGATAATTGACAAAGAGGAATTTTTAAGAATGTGTCGGAAAGATACGGAAGAATGATTTTTGATATAAGTGACGGCGCAAAATTCGCCATAAGTAAGCTCCGTGGCGCAGGGTACGAGGCATACGCGGTGGGCGGGTGCGTGCGCGATATGATAATGCAAAGACCCGTCAGCGATTTCGATATAACCACAAGCGCAACGCCCGAGGAGATGAAAATAGTTTTTTCGGGGGAGCGTGTCGTGGAAACGGGCATAAAGCACGGAACTCTCACGCTTGTTTATAACGGTGAAAACGTAGAGATAACGACCTACCGATGCGACGGAGAATACAAGGATAGCCGCCACCCGTCAAGCGTCAGCTTTACAACCTCTCTTTTGGAGGACTTAAAGAGGAGAGATTTTACGGTAAACGCCCTGGCGTATGACGGAAATGAAACACTTGTCGACGCTTTTTCGGGAAAAAGTGACATCGAAAAAGGGATAATAAGGGCGATAGGCGACCCGTCGGAGCGTTTTCATGAGGACGCGCTCCGTATTCTTCGCGGAATAAGATTTTCGTCCGTTCTCGGCTTCGAGATAGAAGAAAAAACGAAAGCGGCGATGATTGAAAATCTTGACCTGCTCGACAATATCTCGCGCGAGCGCATAGCGGCGGAGATAAACAAATTCGTCTGCGGAAAATACGTAAAGAAAGCAATTCTCGAAAACTATGAAATCCTCGGAAAAATTATTCCCGAGGTAATAAAAATGAACGGCTTTTCGCAAAATACCCCTTACCACGTGTACGATATTTTAACTCATACCGCAGTAGCAACGCAAAACGTACCTCCCGTCAAGGAGCTGCGCCTTGCCGCATTTTTTCACGATACGGGCAAGGTGTATTCTTACACACAGGACGAGCGTGGCATCGGGCATTTTTACGGCCACCCGAAGATAAGCGAGGAAATAGTAAGAAAGTATCTTAACGAATACAGGTACGACAATTTTACAAAATCACGTGTCATCACCCTTGTAAAATACCACGATCTTCAAACCGAGGAGGACGAGGTTGCGGTAAGAAAGAGAATGAACAAGCTCGGCGCGGATCTGTTTTTTGAGCTAACAATGCTTCAAAAGGCGGACAACTCCGCACAAAACCCCGTCTATTATTCGGGGGAACATTATGAAAAAATCGAGGCTATCGCAAGAAAAATACAGAGCGAGGAATGCTTTGACTTAAAATCTCTTGCGGTAAACGGCACGGTTCTTATGGAAGCGGGCATACCGAAAGGACGGGAGCTTGGCGAAATACTGAAAGCTTTGTTAAACGAGGTAATCGAAGAAAAGATACCAAACGAAAAAGAGGCGCTGACAGACCGTGCGCTTGAAATAATGAACACGAAACAATAAACACTCGGAGGGAAAAATCAATAATGAAATACGAAAATAACGTTTTCAAAGGGTACGAGCTCGGCTCTCTTGCAAAGGCGCCGATACCCGAGCTTGAAAAAATGTCGAAAAAAGCTGCAAGCGAGGGAATAGTGCTCATAAAAAACGAGAAAAACGTTCTTCCGCTGAAAAAAGGCGAGGTAGTGTCGGTATTCGGCAGAATACAGAGGGATTATTATAAGAGCGGAACAGGCTCGGGCGGACTTGTAAACGTAACGCACAAGACTAATATTCTCGACTCGCTTCGTAACTGCAAAAAAATCAAGGCAAACGAGGAGCTTGCCTCGGTTTACGAAGCGTGGGAAAAAGAACATCCTTTTGACAACGGCAAGGGCTGGGCGCAGGAGCCGTGGTGCCAGGAGGAAATGGAGCTTGATATTAACCTTGTGAAAAAGGCTTCAAAAAAATCTGATAAGGCGATAATAGTGATAGGCAGGACCGCAGGCGAGGACAAGGACAACAGCGCCACGGAGGGCAGTTATCTTCTCACCGCAAAAGAGGAGGATATGATAAAGAAGGTATGCTCCGTTTTCCGTAAGGTCTGCGTTTTGTTAAACGTCGGCAACGTTATGGACATGAAATGGGTAGAGAAATACAACGTCGGCGCCGTTTTGTACGTATGGCAGGGCGGAATGTGCGGAGGAGATGCCGCGGCGGACGTTCTTGTCGGCAAGGTAACCCCTTCAGGAAAGCTCGCCGATACGATAGCGTATTCTATAGAGGATTATCCGTCAAGCGCCAACTTCGGCGACCCGTCGAGGAACGTCTATAAGGAAGATATATACGTCGGCTACCGCTATTTTGAAACCTTTGCAAAGGACAAGGTTATGTATCCGTTCGGATATGGCTTGTCTTATACGAAATTTACAAAATCCGTACACGCCTCGGCGAAAAAATCGACCGTAAGCGTTGAAGCGACCGTTAAAAATACGGGAAAATACAACGGCAAAGAGGTTATACAGGTTTATTTTGAAGCACCGCAGGGAACGCTCGGCAATCCGTCACGCAGACTTATAGGCTTTGCTAAAACAAAACTGTTGAAGCCTGGTATGAGCGATACTCTTAAAATAAATTTCAAAATCTCCGATATGGCGTCCTACGACGACTCGGGAGTAAGCGGAAACAAGAGCTGTTACGTGCTTGAAGCGGGAGATTACAACGTATACGTCGGAACCGACGTAAGAAACGCCGAAAAAGTATTTACATACACAGTAAAGAAAACAGCGGTTACGAAAAAGTGTAAGGAGTGCCTTGCCCCCGTTGTTCCTTTCGAGAGGATAAAGCCCGACAAGGATATGAAAGTATCTTATGAGCAGGTACCTGCAAGAACGTATGCCTTGAAGGACAGAATAGAGGCGGAGGCTCCGTCGGAAATAGCGTTTACGGGAGATCGCGGCATAAAGCTCGCCGACGTCCGTGATGGCAAAAACACGATTGACGAGTTTATAGCACAGCTTAACGACGAGGAGCTTGCTTGCATAGTAAGGGGCGAGGGAATGAACAGCCCCAAGGTCACCGCGGGAACCGGTTGTTGCTTTGGAGGAGTTACCGACGAGTTGCTCGGCTACGGAATACCGATAGCGTGCGGAACGGACGGTCCATCCGGCATAAGAATGGATAGCGGTATGCTCGCAACGAGTATGCCCAACGGCACGTGTCTTGCCTGCACCTTCGACAAAAAACTCGTAGGCAAGCTTTACGAATACGAGGGCATTGAGATGACCGCCTACAATATAGACGTAATTCTCGGCCCGGGACTCAATATCCACAGAAATCCCTTAAACGGCAGAAACTTTGAGTATTTCTCCGAGGATCCGTACCTTACGGGCGAGATGGCGACGGTTATATCATCATCGCTCAATAAGGCGGGCGTTTACTGTACGATAAAGCACTTTATGGCAAACAGTCAGGAGTTCCACAGGCACGATAGCGACTCCGTGCTCTCCGAGCGTGCGATAAGAGAGATTTACGCATATCCTTTTGAAAAGACGGTTAAAAACGGCGGCAAAATGGCGATTATGACCTCGTATAACCTTGTCAACGGAGATCACGCCGCAACCAGCTACGACTTAACGACCTCGCTTTTGAGGAACGAATGGGGCTTTGACGGCTTCGTTATGACTGACTGGTGGCCACTTACCAATTCACTTGACGGAACGATTTCGAGAAACGATACGGCAAGTATGGTAAAGGCGCAAAACGATATCTTTATGGTAGTTGCCGATGCAAAAACTTATGCCGACACGGTAAAGGACGCGCTTGCAAGCGGATATCTTAAAAGAGCAGAGCTTCAAAGATGCGCGAAGAATATATGCCGCTTCCTTATGAACACACATTCGTTCGAGAGGTACAGAGAAAACGGCTTTAAGGTAGAAAGCTCTGCTGCCGACGTTTCCAGAATGAAAAAGGTTTTCGGAATTGAAAAATTAAATCAGGATCAGCATTTTACCGTCAGAGTAGAGAACAGCGGAATATGCGTGGTCGAAATAGAGGTTTCCTCCGAGGAAAATCATCTTGCACAGATGATAACCAATCTCTTTATATCGGGTCAGGGCGCTTGCGCTTTTGTAACGCACGGAACGTCGGGAGGCATCGAGAAGGCAAGAGCCGAGATATACCTCACCGCAGAAAAGGACCTCGATATGTATTTCAAATCCTCCTCTGCAACGCTTAAAATTCCGAAAGTAACCCTCTATATGTGACCTTCGGACTCAAAATTATTTTTGCAATACAAAAAACAACCGCCTCGCAAAGGCGGTTGTTTTTGTTTTATTTTTCTTCGTGCTCCGTGTCTATGTGATAGGTGGGGACAAGCTCGTGAACAAGCTCTTTCATATGATCCGTTTCGTGATATGCGGCGTCATACAATTTGTCAAGTGAGGAGAAAAGCTTATCCTCGTCAATGTCAAGCGGTTTGCCTATGCTTATTCTGTTGTTTGCCGTCTTTTCAAGACCTTCCTCCGCCATGAGCCTTTCCTCATAGAGCTTCTCACCCGGGCGAAGTCCCGTAAAGACTATCTTTATATCCTTGTCCGGCTCGTATCCCGAGAGTCTTATAAGATTTTTTGCAAGGTCGTAAATTCTTACCTGCTCGCCCATATCGAGAACGAATATCTCTCCGCCCTTGGCGTATGCGCCCGCCTGCAAAACGAGGCTGACGGCTTCCGGTATCGTCATAAAGTAGCGTATTATGTCCTTGTGCGTTACGGTAACGGGTCCGCCCTCGCTTATCTGCTTTTTGAAAAGAGGAATGACCGAGCCGTTTGAGCCGAGGACGTTGCCGAAACGAACGGCGGTAAATCTTGTCTTGGATCTCTTTGCGTACGTCTGAATTATCATCTCGCACACACGCTTTGTCGCACCCATTATGTTGGTGGGATTTACGGCTTTGTCGGTGGAGATCTGAACAAACGTCTTGACCCCGTACTTGTCGGCACATTTTACTACTTTGTAAGTGCCGATAATGTTGTTTTTAACCGCTTCGTTCGGGCTCGTTTCCATAAGCGGAACGTGCTTGTGTGCGGCGGCGTGGAAAACTATATCGGGTCTGTACTTATCGAAGACGTCGTCCATCTTGACGCTATCTCTTATCGAGGCTATAAGCGTAACGAGATTGAGATCGGGATATTTTCTTTTAAGCTCCTGCTGTATGTCGTACGCGTTGTTTTCGTAAATATCGAGAATTATAAGTTGCTTCGGTCCGTGAGCCGCTATCTGACGGCAAAGCTCGCTTCCTATCGAGCCTCCGCCGCCGGTGACGAGCACTACCTGATCTTTTATGTATCCTATTATTTCGTCAATGTTCGTTTTAACCGGCTCTCTGCCGAGAAGGTCCTGAACGTCAACGTCACGCAATCTCGACACTGACACCTGCTCGTTGAGAAGCTGGTATATGCCGGGAAGTATTTTTACATTGCACTTCGTGGGCATACAGACGTTGAGTATTTCCTTTATTCTCGGTGCGGGTGCGGTTGGAATTGCTATCACTATCGTCTTTACGTCCATTTTTTCAACGGCGTCGGCTATATTTTCGACCGTTGTGATTACGGGTATTCCGAGAATGTAAGAGCCGACTTTTTTGAGGTCGTCATCTATAAATCCGACGACGTTATATTTTATCTTGTCGGATACCATCATCTCGCGAAGAATCGTAACTCCCGCTTCTCCCGCTCCGACGATAAGTGCGTTTTCCTTATTTTTTGCCATCATATGATTTTTCTTTGAAATCAGATAGGCAAAAAAGCGCAGAGAAAAAATCATTACGAACGATATGAAGAAATACAGAAGAAAATTGACAAAGCACCACTCGAGGTCAACCGTTTTCATAGATAAACCTATTATCAGGTTTACAAGGAACAAAACCGTGCACAAGGCAAACGTCTTTGTAAACTCCGGTATGCTTGCGCGGTAAAAAGAGCAGGCATTCAGTTTTGTGGCAAAAAGAAAGCAGATTATTATGACGCTTCCTACGGTAACGGGAACGGCGATGGGCATGGCACCGAGTAAATTGAAATCGTTCACGACGGCAGAAGAAATCAATGCCGCGATTATATATCCACCGACGAACAATGCGGTTGCCAATAAAATTTTTAATCTATGCTTGAAAGATGGCTTTAAGCTCATGTCAGTATGCTCCGAAAAAAGTGTTTTTTGCGTTCCGCACAAATTTTTGCTCGTGCGTTATTTAATTAATTTTATCATCTCGGGATACAAATTGTCAACCCCTTGTCCAAATTTTTGAGTAAATTATGAAAAAAGTACTTGAAAAAACTTTTCGGAGAGTGTATTATATATACAGGACAGAAAAAACAGGAGGGTCAAAGAATGCCATTTGAACTTGACAATGATTTTGAATCCGGTGTTGACATAAGAGTGGTCGGCGTCGGCGGAGGAGGAAACAACGCCGTAAACCGTATGATCTCGTCTAACATAAAGGGAGTAGATTTTATAGCCGTAAATACGGACAGGCAGGCTCTTGCAAAATCCGGTGCGGCAAAAAAGATATGCATAGGTGAAAAGGTTACGAGAGGTAACGGCGCGGGCGCAAATCCCGAGATGGGCTTTAAGGCGGCAGAGGAGAGCGCGGACGAAATAAGAGAGGCAATCGTGGGTGCGAATATGGTTTTCGTCGCAACCGGTATGGGTGGCGGTACGGGAACGGGCGCGGCTCCCGTCGTTGCGAGAATATCCAAGGAGCTCGGTATTCTGACGGTCGGAATAGTAACCAAACCGTTCAAATTCGAGGGCGGCAGGAGAATGGCGCAGGCTGACGCGGGCATTACCGAGCTTGCAAAATACGTCGACTCACTTGTCGTAATACCCAATGAAAGACTTAAAGAGGCAACTGAACAGAAAATAACTCTTATGAATGCCTTCGCAATAGCGGACGGCGTTTTGCGCGACGGTGTAAAGAGCATTTCCGACCTTATCAACGTTGCGGGCTTTGTCAACCTTGACTTTGCGGACGTATCCTCCGTTATGAAGGACGCGGGGCTTGCCCATATGGGCGTCGGCGAGGCGACGGGAGAGAACAAGGCGGTTGAGGCGGCAAAGGCGGCAATAGCCAGCCCGCTTCTTGAAACTTCGATAAGCGGAGCGCACGGAATACTCGTAAATATCACGGTATCTCCGGGTGTCGAGCTTGACGAGGTGGACAAGGCGTCCTCAATGATCACCGAGGAAGCGGCGGCAAATGCCAACATAATCTGGGGTGCTAACTTTGACGAGAGCCTTGACGATACGGTTAAGGTTACCATAATAGCAACCGGCTTTGACAAGATGCCGAATAAGAACGTAAAGGTTGACGCCGACTCGATAGACGAAACGAAAATCAAACCGAATTCCGATATAGCCGAGGACGATTATGCCGATATTATCGACATAATAAATAAGAATAAGGAAAAGAGTGCATACGACGATTTCGGCAAGAGATATTAAAAATCAATAACAAAGCCGTGCGGTTTAATTCTCCGTGCGGCTTTTTGCTTTGTAAAAACCATCGAGCCGTGCGGATAAATAAGGACGTATCGGCGCAAAATATCAAAACAATCAATTTTGTTAAAAATTCACAAAATAAGAACAAAATATTGAAAAACGCCGCCCGATTTTTGTGCAAAAAGTAGAAATTTCGGGTAAAAATCACTTGCGCTTGACTTTATTTTCTTCAAATGATATAATACAAATGCGTGTGTAGTCATAAAAAGGTATATTTGCGCCTATTTTATGGTTTACGCACTTAAAAGCGATACATCGTGCCGGTGACGGCGCTGACGTATAAACATTTATTTTTTGAAGAAGGAGGAACGAAATGCCAACCTTTAACCAGCTCGTAAAACAGGGTAGAAGCGAAAAGACCTACAAGTCAAAGACGCCGGTTCTTCAGACAGGCTTTAACACCTTGAAGAACAAGTCGGTAGATCAAAGCTCTCCTCAAAAGAGAGGCGTGTGCACGAAGGTTACGACAACTACGCCGAAGAAGCCGAACTCCGCACTCCGTAAGATAGCGAGAGTAAAGCTTACGAACGGTATGGAAGTAACTACTTACATTCCGGGTATAGGACACAATCTTCAGGAGCACTCGGTCGTACTTATCCGTGGCGGAAGAGTACGTGATTTGCCTGGATGCCGTTATCACATTATCCGTGGTACGCTTGATGCACAGGGCGTTGCAAACCGCAACCAGAGCCGTTCTAAATACGGCGCAAAACGCGCAAAGAAGAAGTAATCGCTTGCTTTGCGGGGTAACAATAAAGTTAAATTTATCGTAGTTCCTACACTTGTTTAACTGAATAAATGTTTATTAGTCAGTGACACTTGCAAAGGACACGACGGGAGATTTTCTTTCGAGTACCAATGATATCATATTTTTAATGAAGGAGGGAAGTAAAGTGCCGAGAAGAGGTCAAATTTCCAAAAGAGATGTATTACCGGATCCGCTTTATAATTCTAAGCTCGTAACAAAGCTTATCAACAACATCATGCTTGACGGCAAGAAGGGTGTTGCTCAGAAGATAGTTTACGACGCTTTCAAAATGATTGAAGAAAAGTCCGGACAAAACGGTCTTGAAGTATTCACTCAGGCTCTTGAGAACGTAATGCCTGTATTAGAGGTAAAGGCTCGCCGTGTAGGCGGCTCCAACTACCAGGTACCTATGGAAGTAAGAGCTGAAAGACGTCAGACGCTCGGTCTTCGTTGGATAACAACCTACGCAAGAAACCGCGGTGAAAAGACGATGGCTGAAAGACTCGCAGGCGAAATACTCGATGCTAAGAACAGCATGGGCGGAGCCTACAAAAAGAAGGAAGAAACTCACAGAATGGCAGAAGCAAACAAGGCTTTTGCACATTACAGATATTGATAGCCGTCCTATCAACGAAAGGAAAAAACACAGATGCCAAGAGAATATTCACTTGAAAACACCCGTAATATCGGTATAATGGCGCACATAGACGCCGGAAAGACCACCACTACGGAGCGTATTCTGTTTTACACCGGTAAAACACATAAAATAGGTGAAGTTCACGAGGGTGCTGCAACGATGGACTGGATGGAGCAGGAGCAGGAAAGAGGTATAACGATCACCTCCGCCGCTACCACTTGCTTCTGGGCAGGTTCTGCAAAGCAGTTCCCGACGACCCGTATCAACATAATAGATACCCCCGGTCACGTTGACTTTACCGTAGAGGTTGAACGTTCGCTCAGAGTTCTTGACGGATCTGTTACCGTTTTCTGTGCCAAGGGCGGCGTTGAGCCTCAGTCTGAGACCGTTTGGCGTCAGGCTGACGAATACGGCGTACCGCGTATGGCTTACGTTAACAAGATGGACATCATGGGTGCCGACTTTTACAGAGTCGTCAAGATGATGAAGGAAAGACTCCATGCTAACGCAGTACCGATTCAGTTGCCGATAGGCGCTGAAGATTCATTCAAAGGTATCATAGATCTGTTCAATATGGAAGCCGACGTTTATTACGACGATCTCGGAAAGGATATGCGCGTTGAACCCATTCCTGCCGATATGGTTGCAAAAGCAGAGGAGTACAGAGCAAATCTTGTTGAGGCAATAGCCGAAACGGATGACGATCTTATGATGAAATACCTTGAGGGAGAGGAGCTTACCGTTCCTGAACTCAAAACCGCACTTCGTAAGGCGGTAATAGCAAACAAGATAGTTCCCGTAACCTGCGGAACTTCTTACAGAAACAAGGGCGTTCAGAAGCTTCTCGACGCAATAGTCGAGTATATGCCCGCACCGACGGATATCCCCGCTATAAAGGGTGTAAATCCCGAAACGGGTGAAGACGACGTTCGTCACGCAAGCGACGAGGAACCGTTCTCCGCACTTGCATTCAAGATAATGACGGACCCGTTTGTCGGAAAGCTTTGCTTCTTCCGTGTATATTCCGGTACGGTTGATGCGGGTACTACCGTTTACAACTCAAGCAAGGATAAGGAAGAAAGATTTGGACGTATCCTTCAGATGCACGCAAACGAGAGAAAAGATATAGACAAGTGCTACTCCGGAGATATTGCCGCAGTTGTAGGTGTCAAGAACACGACGACGGGCGATACGTTCTGCGATGAGAAGCATCCTATAATACTTGAATCCATGGAATTTCCGGAGCCGGTTATTCGTGTTGCAATAGAGCCGAAGACCAAGGCAGGACAGGAAAAGATGGGTATAGCGCTCTCCAAGCTTGCAGAGGAAGACCCGACGTTCAAGACCTACACCGATGAGGAAACGGGACAGACGATCATCGCCGGAATGGGCGAGCTTCACCTTGAAATTATCGTTGACCGTTTGCTCCGTGAGTTCAAGGTCGAGGCAAACGTAGGTAAACCTCAGGTTGCATATAAGGAAACGATAAGAAGAAAAGCCGACGTCGAGCAGAAATACGTTCGTCAGTCGGGAGGTAAAGGTCAGTACGGACACGTCAAGATCATTATGGAACCCAACGAGCCCGGCAAGGGATACGAGTTTATCAACAAGGTTGTCGGAGGAGCAATACCGAAGGAGTACATTCCCGCTATCGACGAAGGTATCAAGGGAGCAGCTCAGACGGGTGTTCTTGCAGGCTACAACGTTGTTGACTTCAAGGTAACTCTTTACGACGGTTCCTACCACGAGGTTGACTCCTCCGAAATGGCATTTAAGATTGCCGCTTCAATGGCGTTCAAGGACGCTATGAAGAAGGCAGACCCTGTTCTTACCGAGCCTATAATGAAAGTTACCGTTACATCACCCGATGATTATATGGGCGACGTAATAGGCGACCTCAACTCGAGGAGAGGACAGATACAGTCAATGGAGCCTATAGCAGGCGCTCAGCAGATAACGGCAATGGTTCCTCTTGCAGAGATGTTCGGTTACGCAACCGCGTTGCGTTCCAAGACTCAGGGTAGAGGAAACTACACGATGGAGCCCGATCACTTTGCAGAGGTTCCGAAGAGCATTCAGGAAACGATTATATCGTCCAGAGGACGTAATAACGGTTAAAAAATAATTTATATAAATATGGAGGAAAACTCAAATGGCTAAGCAGAAATTTGAAAGAACCAAACCCCACGTTAACATTGGTACCATTGGTCACGTTGACCACGGTAAAACCACTTTGACCGCAGCAATCACGAAGACGCTCTCTCTTAAGAACAGCAACATCGAATTCTTGGCATACGACCAGATCGATAACTGCCCTGAAGAGAAGGCAAGAGGAATTACAATCAACTCCCGTCACGTTGAGTACGAAACCGACAAGCGTCACTACGCACACGTTGACTGCCCCGGCCACGCTGACTACGTAAAGAACATGATAACCGGTGCGGCACAGATGGACGGTGCTATCCTCGTTGTTGCAGGAACCGACGGTCCTATGCAGCAGACCCGTGAGCACATTCTTCTTGCACGTCAGGTTGGCGTTCCCGCAATCGTTGTATTTATGAACAAGTGCGATATGGTTGACGACCCCGAACTTCTCGACCTCGTTGAGATGGAGATTCGTGATCTTCTTAACCAGTACGACTTCCCGGGCGACGATATTCCGATCATCCGTGGATCTGCAAGAGATGCTCTTGTTTCCGACAACAAGGATCCTAGCGCTCCTGAATATCAGTGCATCTGGGAGCTTATGGACGCAGTTGACAGCTACATTCCTACTCCTGACAGAAAGGCTGACC
>CAMGRB010000018.1 GCA_946061315.1 uncultured Clostridia bacterium
AAAGGATATGCGAAAGCATTGGTTGAGTTTCTTATCAAGCAATATCGTGGACAGTATTCTGTTTTGCAAGTTGGAACAGGTGATAGTCCTTTGACAATTCCTTTTTATGAAAAGTGCGGTTTTGTTCGCTCACATATCATACCGAACTTCTTTACAGACAATTATGATCACCCGATATTCGAGTGCGGTGTTCAGCTCATTGATATGGTATATTTGAAAAGACCGCTATAAATCAAATTCCAATTTTTCGAACTGTTGAGCCTTGTGGAAAAACACTTTCAAAAGTATATCACACTATACTTTCAGATGAAAGTTGTGTGTTTTTGCAAAGCAAAAAAGTAAAGAGTGGCAAAATTTTTGCTACTCTTTTATAATGTCCTAAAAAATCCCTATGGGAGACGCCCTTTTGTGGGGTGGAGTTTTTTACGGATCATTTATGCAAGCGTTTTGTAGCCTTAATTAAAAAACTTGAATTTTGCGAATTTTTGTGATACAATAGAATATATTAAAACCGTTTATGCGGTTAATTTACGGGAGGTATGGTATGAAGAAAGCAGTTGCCGTTATGCTCGCATTGATTTGCGTTTTGTGCTGTCCGTTTGCGCTTTCGTCCTGCAATCTTGCGGGAATAGTAAACCCCGCCTCCTCATCTGTCAATGTAACAACTACAAATACGTATGAGGTTACTCTTGTCTATAACAACGGTGACAAAAACGGCTCGATAACGGTTGAAGAAGGCAAAACGTTTGCCACCCCGAGCGACCCCGAGAAAGAAAACTACATTTTCGAGGGATGGTACTCGGATGCGAAGCTTTCAAAGAAGTACGATTTTTCAAAAGCCGTCACCAAAGATTTAACTCTCTATGCCAAATACAAGCTGGATGCAGCAACCGTTACAAATACGATTTCCCAGGATACGATAAAGAGCGTAGTAAAAGTTTACAGCAAGAATTATAATACAACGATTTTCGGGATGGAAAATGGGTCAAAAACTTCTCAAGGGTCGGGCTTTTGCTTCTACGTTCAAAACGGCTACTATTTTGTGATAACAAACTGCCACGTCGTAGTAAAGGATCCGTCTTACAGTAAGCAGTCGTTTACCATTGAAGATTATCAGGGAAACGTCTATACGGCTTATCTATATGAAAATCCGAATAAAGCGGGCAGCGCAATATCACCCGAATACGATCTTGCGTGCCTGTATTTCAAGCCGTCCTCCACCACCAATGTAAAAGAGCTTTCAATCGTGTCGGAAAACCCCGAGGTTGGAGAGGATGTTATATCTCTCGGCGCGCCGAAGGACCAATCAAACTCGATAACGTACGGGCAAATTTCAGAGTATAGAAAAATCACCCTGGACGACACTTCGGAAGATTTAAGCAATGTAACATTTGAAGTCATTCACCATAATGCATACATAGATCACGGCTCAAGCGGAGGACCGCTTCTCAACTCCGATCTGAACGTTGTCGGAGTAAACTATGCCGGCTCCTCCCAAACGGGCGAGGGCTACGCCATCCCGGCAGAAAAACTGATCGAATTTCTCAACGCTTACGTGTATAACTGATAAATCACAACCCCTACTTGCCAACGCATGACGTTCCAAACGTAGATAACTAAAGTTCCCACAGACCTAACGGTTTGTGGGAATTTCACGTTATTTGCAGAATAAACAGCTACACCAAGCCTTCTCCTGCAGGAGAAGGTTTTTTGTAGTACGAACGTTTTCGTTTTCCAAAGATATCCTAAACATCTTGTGAAAACTTTATTTGTTGGCAGAAGAAACGGCTGCACCGAGCCTTCTCCAGTGGGAGAAGGTGGCAGCCGAAGGCTGACGGATGAGGTGTATTATAAAGGCTTCAGGTCAGAAAAATCCAACCCGAGATTTTTCAAAATATCTGCCGCAACATCATTAAAATTGTTACGTATACTATCGTTTGAATATCGCCAAACGGTAATTCCCCACGCAGACAATAAAGCATCTCTTTGTTCATCCTCGTGTCTGTTTTCGGGAGAAGTGTGCTGTATTCCATCTACCTCAATAACAATCTTCTTTTCTGCAATATAAAAATCAACAATATAATTTTCGATATTATGTTGGCGTCTTACGTTGTACGGGAGTCTTTTCAAAAAATCGTACCACAAATGTCTTTCTTCGGGAGTCATATTCTTTCGTAACGTTCTTGCATTTGAAACAAGTTTTTTATTGTATGGTATCATTGTTACTCCTCATCCACCGCAAGCGGTCCCCCTTCTCCCACGGGAGAAGGCTTTCTTGGTTAATCTCTATATAAAGTCCTGATCTGTCAAAGCCTTCTATAAAATCAATAAAACCATATCCGTGTGATTTACTGTGATAATCGAAGGCTTTGTATTCCGTCATTCCCACCGTTGCAACATTGAAAAATGATTCCGCTTTGAAAAATATGATACGTCGCTTTTTCAACTCTTCTTATTATAGTTACCGATCGTTTATCATTTGGCAAGGGTAAATATTATCAAAATCATCAGTAAAATAACCGATATGGACAAAATTATTTTGCATATGCGGATATTTGATTCGGTTTTCGGAGAAAGAAGACGATAATCCTCGTCCGGCAATACCTCGTCGTATGTACTCAGCTCCTTAACGCCGTTTATGTCGTCGAGATAATTTTTTGCAATGACAGATGAGTTAAGCTTCGGTCCTTCGCTTATTACTTTTTCAAAGTGTTTTGCGGCCTCCTCGGCGTGTTGTGCTTTGTAAAGAAGTATCGCATAATGAAGCTCCGAATATATTGAAAAGAGTTTATATTTTATTGATCCCGGTTTTACTTTGCACTTTGAATTTTTGTACAAATCGAGGCATTTTTCAAAATTGCCGTTTGAGTATTCCCTGTAAATTGCAAACGCTTCCTTCAGAATACCCTCGGGACGTGATTTTGCGGACCACTCGTCAAATTTATCGCACACAAGCTTAAGCTTTTCGCTGTCGCCCAACTCAAAATAGACTTTTCCGACAAATGAAAGATATCTTAATTTATATCTTGTTATCATTTTCTTTTTCAGCATTGCGGTACATATATTAACCGTCTGACGATAGTCACCCGAATAAAACGCATAATACATTCTGTAAGGAATACAGAATTGAAATGATTTTGCAACGTCAATTTTGTCCTTGAATTTTTCGGGATCGAGATCTATAAAGAGTGGCGGCAAAAAGTTCTTGTTTGCAAGCACGGAAAAAATCGGAATCAAAAATATAAGTATAAGAACTATTCCTATGTAAAAAATCCGTATGTTACCAAACAGTACTGAGAGCAAAAAAATGGATATTAAAAATCCAAATACGAACAAATAATACTGTATGATGCATTTTATTAAAGCGCTTTTTCTGTTTTTCATTTTACACCTCATAATCAGAACACGAAAATTTTTTTGATGCGCAATGTTCCCGTCATCGTCGGAAACGTCAAGAAGTAGTATTTTTCTTGTCCGCAATTTCGGACATATAAAATCACTGCCATCTTATTCAATAATTTTATAGCACAGCACGCACTCTTTTTCTTTATAGACAAAATCGAAGCCGTTATACTTTTCGTGTGCGTCATTAAATTCCTTATTTACAACTAACCATTCGACCTGTATCGGAGTTTTGCCGGTTTGAATCCAATAATATTCGCCTCTGACCTCCGAATCGTACAGGCTTTCGTCTATTGAATAAGAGGCGACCGAGCTGACTTTGTATTTAGCGTTAGAGCCGCTTTCTTTTACGTCAATTTTTACAACGTATAAGACATTTTTGTTAACCAGAAAATCAACGACCGTATTGCTTTGTTCAGCCGTAAAAATATAATCATACGTTTCGTAGCACTTTTCGCCGCCTCGCGCGTCGTCTATGGTGTAACTGTATCCGTCAAAGGTTTTACCGCACGAGCTGAAAGCGAATATAAGCAATATCACGACCAATAGGAGCGATTTTCTTTTCATAAAATATTTCCTCCTGCTCAATATCTTTTATTTTGACACGTAGGAATCGGGGTCAAGTGAATGATCCCTCATCCATTGTTGCCATTCTTCGCTTGTCATCTTGTTTACGAGCACCGTTGTTTGACTCTCTTTAAGAACGCTTGATAAAATTTCGTTTCTTTTCGCATTGTTTTTGCCTAACAAATATATCTCAAATTCCGCCTGTTTGCCCTTGACTTTTGCTTCAAGATAGTTTAACTTCATTAAATTTGGAAGAAGATATTCTTCATCGCCCTCTCTGAAGCGTATTTCTATTTTATTTCTTTTACTTACGAATATCCACTTCAGATATACGACGTTTTCGTCATATATCAATTTCCCCTCTCCGTAATATTCTTCGTCCAATTCAAGCCAAGCGTAACTCGTATCGGAAAATTCTAACGTCAGATAATCGAACTCTCCGTTACTCAAAAAAATCTGACCGTTATCTGCGTTTCTGTCACACGAGATTAACGGGAATATGAGTAATACCAGCGCTACTGTTGCAAGTATCCTGAATACGTTCTTACTACGCATATAATTCTCCTTCAAAAACAAGTTATTCGACCGTTGCATCCTCTTTCAGCGAATGGGCTTGCATCCACCGTTGCCAGTCTTTAGTTGACAATTTATATATGATTACGGTTTCCTGCCCCTCCTCGAGAATCTGCGACAGCATTTCATCTATTCTCTGCCGTGATTCTTCCGATGCCAAGTTGAAAGGTCCTACGAATTTGAATTTTGCCGCCTTGCATTCCAAATTGCCCTCTTCACAATACAACTCAAAAGAACACTCTAAACCTTCACCCTTAATGTTCAAATCTGCTCTGCAAGGAGCCGAATGATATTCCATTGACAAAGGTACGATGACGTTATCTCCGTAAATCAACTGCCCTTTTCCATAAGGATCACGATAACCTGCCATTTCAAGCCATGCGTAACTGTCGTTGGAAAATTCAATTAACAAATAATCATATTCCACGCCATATGCAAAAAATTGAATCGAATCGCTGCAAGAGCTAACACAAGAAACCAAGAAAAGCGAAATCAAAAGCAACCCTACAATCGCAAATATTCTCAACCTGTTTCGTGTCCGCATATAAATTCCCCCTATGTAAGTTTTTGAAATAACGTGCTCTTACTTTAATATAAGTATAGCATATTTTGAAATTATTGTCAATATGCTCATTGTTTTGGAATGAAACAGATATTCAGATAGAAAATGATAGTAGGTAGGGCGGGGGCTTGCTCCCGCCGTTTTATCTTGCGCTTATTTGCAAAACGGGACGGTCAAGACCGTCCCCTACGTATGTATTTTTTTAAGATTTGGACCGTTCCGACTGCACGTATATCGGTAAACAAACGGCGGCACTACCATGATCTATTGCATATTTATTAAAAACGGACGGACGAAAAATCCGCCCGTTTGAAATTTTCAGTTATGCTAAAAGCGATATTAAAATTATTTTCAGTTTCTTAAACTGTGTATAGGTGCGGGGATTCTGCCGCCGCGGGAGATAAACTCCTCGCAGGAATAGCTGTTGAGTTTCATTATCGGCGCGTGACCGAGAAGTCCGCCGAACTCGACGTCCTCGCCGACCCCCTTGCCGTAAACGGGGATAAGTCTTACTGCGGTGGTCTTGTTGTTTATAACGCCTATGGCTATCTCGTCAGCTATAACTCCGCTTATTGTTGCGGCAGACGTATCGCCGGGGACGGCTATCATATCAAGACCTACGGAGCATACCGCCGTCATAGCTTCGAGCTTTTCTATCGTCAAAGATCCACACTCCGCCGCCTCTATCATACCCGCATCCTCGGAAACGGGTATAAACGCTCCGCTCAATCCGCCGACGTGAGAGGACGCCATAACGCCGCCCTTCTTTACCGCATCGTTGAGCATTGCAAGCGCCGCCGTCGTTCCGTGCGTTCCGCAACGTTCAAGTCCCATATTTTCAAGTATATGCGCAACCGAGTCGCCTACTGCGGGGGTGGGGGCAAGAGAAAGGTCTATTATTCCGTATGGAACGCCAAGACGCTTTGAAGCCTCGTATGCTATTAACTGTCCGACCCTCGTTATCTTGAAGGCGGTTTTCTTTATCGTGTCCGCAAGATGTGAAAAATCACACACTCCCTCGCGTTTTATTGCACTTGCAACAACTCCGGGACCGGATACGCCGACGTTTATTACGGTATCGGGCTCGCCCATTCCGTGCATTGCGCCCGCCATAAAAGGATTATCCTCGGGTATGTTGGAAAATACGACGAGCTTTGCGCAACCTATCGAATCGTTATCCCTTGTAAGATATGCGGTTTCCTTTATTACCTCGCCCATCTTCTTTACGGCGTCCATGTTGATGCCCGCTTTTGTGGTTGCAACGTTTACCGAGGAGCATACCTTTGTCGTTTTTGAGAGCGCCTCGGGAATTGCGTCTATGAGGTTTTTTGCTCCGAGAGTCATTCCCTTCTGAACAAGAGCGCCAAAGCCGCCTATAAAGTTTATTCCGAGTTCGTTAGCCGCCTTTTCAAGCACGAGCGCAAGGCGAACGAACCCCTCGGCGTCAAGCGCACCGCCAATCAGCGACACAGGGGTGACCGAAACGCGTTTATTTATTATAGGTATGCCATAGGTGTGTTCAAGATCCTCTGCAGTTCTGACAAGATCTTTTGCGCTTTTGGTTATCTTGTCGTAAACCTTCTGTTCAAGTCTTTTCGGGTCGTCGCTTATGCAGTCAAACAGCGATATACCCATAGTAACGGTTCTTATATCGAGGTTTTCCTGCTTTATCATGTTGATTGTTTCGAGAATATCGTTTACGTTGAGCATTTTATACCTCTTATATGCGGTGCATCGAGTTGAATATATCCTCGTGCATTACTCTGACGTCAAGCGATTTTTCCTTGCCCATCTTTTCAAGCTCCTTCTGGAACGAGGCAAAGGTGGTGTTCATATTCTCTATTTCGACGAGCATTATCATCGCAAAATAATCTTTAAGAACGCTTTGGGTAATATCGACTATATTGACCCCGTACTTTGCGCACTCTGCGCTGACGGTGGCTATAATTCCGATACTGTCCTTTCCTATGACGGTAATAACTGCCTTCATTTTGTTTTTCCTTTCGGTCGGTTTTTATAAAAATCGTACACTCCTGCGGGGATTTTTGAGAAGTAATAGGTAATAGTGAAAAGTGAATAGGTGGTTAAAGCGTCGCCCTACTTCTTCACTATTCACTCTTACTTTTAACTTTTGGTCATCCTCCAAGGTACGCTTTTCTTATCTCCTCGCTTGCCATAAGCTCCGAGCCTGTGCCCGTGACGGTTATGCGTCCGTTTTCGAGAACGTATGCCCTGTCCGAGATGGCAAGAGATTTATTTGCGTTTTGCTCAACGAGCAGAATTGTCGTGCCTGTTTTATGGAAATGCTTTATTATTTCAAACACCTGATCGACAAGAGCCGGAGACAAGCCCATTGACGGCTCGTCAAGCATAAGGAGCTTCGGGTGGCTCATTATCGCTCTGCCCATGGCGAGCATCTGTTGCTCTCCTCCCGAAAGAGTGCCTGCAACCTGGCTTTTTCTCTCGCCAAGACGGGGAAATATGGTGTATATCTCCTCTATATCTTCTTTTATTCTGGATCTGTCCTTTTCGGTGTAAGCACCCATAAGGAGATTTTCATAAACGGTAAGCTCTGAAAATACCCTTCTGCCCTCGGGCACCTGGGTCATTCCCATGCCGACTATTTTGTGAGTAGGCATTCCCGTTATATCTTTTCCGTCGTAAACAACGGAGCCGCCTCTCGGCTTTATAAGTCCCATTATGCTTTGCATAGTGGTGGTCTTACCCGCGCCGTTTGCGCCGATAAGCGTAACTATTTCGCCTTGATTTACCTCGAACGATATTCCCTTTATTGCCTGAATAACGCCGTAGAATACCTGAAGGTCTTTTACCTCTAAAAGTGCCATACCAATACCTCCTTAATTTCCGATATAGGCCTTGACGACCTCGGGGTTGTTAAGTGCCTCCTCGGCGGTACCCTGCGCCAAAACGGTGCCGAAGTTGAGTACCGTTATCTCGTCGCAAAGTCCCGATACGAATTTAAGGTCGTGCTCGATAAGGAGTATTGTCATATTGAACTCGTCCCTTATTTTCCTTACGGTTTCCATAAGCTCCTCGGTTTCGTTCGGGTTCATGCCCGCCGCAGGCTCGTCAAGGAGCAGAAGCTTCGGGTTGGTTGCAAGTGCTCTTGCTATCTCAAGCTTTCTCTGCTTTCCGTACGGGAGGTTGCAAGCAAGGTTATTTCTTTCCTCCTCAAGACCGAATATGCGAAGGAGCTCCTTTGCCTTGTCCCTCATTGCCTTTTCGTTCTCGAAATGGCGGGGGAACCTTAACATACTCTCAAACGGAGAGCAACGAAACTCCGGTTGGTTGTGAAGCCCGACAAGAACGTTTCTTATAACGCTCATATTGTTAAAAAGCCTTATATTCTGAAAAGTTCTTGCAATTCCCTTTTTGTTTATCGTTTCCTCGCTCTTGCCGGTAAGATCCTCGCCGTCAAGGTAGAATTTGCCCGTCGTTGGCTTATATACGCCCGTTAACATATTGAAAACGGTCGTCTTTCCCGCTCCGTTAGGGCCTATAAGACCGTAAAGCTCTTTTTCCTTTATATTGAGGTTGACGTCCTGTGCGGCTTTAAGACCTCCGAAGGTGATGCCGAGATGTTCGGTTTTAAGAACTATTTTATCATTCATCCCGTTTATCCTCCGTGTCAGTATCGTTATTTTTATCGTCCGGCAATATGTCGGTCGAGAGCACCTCGTCCATTTTTATCTTTGAGGGAACTCTGTTCCAAGCCGCGCTGTCATCGGTTATTCTCGCCTGCTTCTTTTCTGGGTGCTTTGCGTAGAATTTATCGGTTATCTTGCCGTACACCTTTGCAAAGAGAGCCGAGAACGAATATTTTTCCTTGTATTTGTGAAGCGCAGGAGCGTTGTTGAATATTACGACTATCATAAGGATAAGTGCGTAAACAAGCAGACGAAGCGCCGAGAGGTCGCCCGGCAGTTTGCTCTGAAGGAACGTGTTTATAAACGTTATGAGTGCCGCCGCCAATATGGAGCCGTTTATGCTTCCCATACCGCCGAGCACGACCATAACGAGTATTTCTATCGATTTGTTGAATGAGAAATCTCCGTACAGTATTATAGAGTTGAAGCTTCCGTAAAGAACGCCCGCAACTCCCGCAAAGAACGAGGAGAGGACGAAAACGAAAAGCTTATAATAGGTGACGTTTATGCCCATCGCCTTTGCGGCAATTTCGTTATCTCTTACCGCGGTTATGGCTCTGCCGTGCTTACTTCTTATAAGGTTCTGTATAAGTATAAGCATAATGAGAGCAACCACAAAAGCAACGATATAAAGATTGTTTCCGTAACGGTGAGGATTTTTAAGTCCCATCGCGCCGCCGAAAGCCGGGATATTTTTGCAAATATCACGCACTATCTCGCCGAACGCGAGGGTGACTATTGCAAGGTAGTCGCCTTTTAAGCGAAGCGCCGAAAAGCCGACGATGTATCCGAAAATTGCGGCGATAAGACCGCCTATTATCATCGTAAGGATAAGAACGACAAGCTTTGAGCCGATAGCGTCGAAAATCTGGTTTGAGATAAACGTACCGATATACGCGCCGATACACATAAAGCCCGCGTGACCGAGACTTAACTCACCGAGAAAGCCGACGACGAGGTTTAAGGACACCGCGAGAATTATTGCAAATCCCATATTTGCAAGAAGCGTAGTCGTCGAGGTTTTAGGCTGTGAAATAATACTTATGATAAGAAAAAGCGTTATTACCACATAATTTATATAGTTTTTCGGCTTGAAGCCGTTTTTGATATTCTTGAAATATGCGGTCATATCTTACACCTTCTCTCTGCGTTTTTTGCCGAGTATGCCCGTAGGCTTTACAAGCAAAATAACTATAAGGAGCCCAAACTCTATTGACGTTGTAAAGGGGGCAAGCGGGGTGCTCTTGCATACGTTTTCGATAACTCCGAGCAATACACCGCCGATAACCGCACCGGGAATAGAGCCTATTCCGCCGATAACCGCCGCGGTAAACGCCTTTATACCGGGCATAGAACCGAGTGTCGGCGTGGCGCTGGGTATCTGAAACAAATAGCATACGCTGGCTGCCGCGGCAAGAGCCGAGCCTATTGCAAACGTTATGGAAATTATTCCGTTGACGTTTATACCCATAAGCTCCGCCGCGCCTCTGTCCTCGGAAACAGCGATCATCGCGCGCCCCGTTTTTGTCATTTTTATAAACAGCGTAAGAATAACCATAAGAATAGCGCCGACGACGAGGGTCACTATCGAGGATACTCTTACCGCAGAATTTCCGATCTGAACGTTACCCATATCTATTATGGTAACGGGCCGTGAAGCCGAACCATACACAAGCTGTGCAATTCCCTGAAGAAGATAACTTACGCCTATCGCCGTTATAAGAACGGCAAGGGGAGAAGCGCCTCTTAAGGGCTTGTAAGCAACCTTTTCTATCGCAATACCGAGCAGCGTGCATACGACGACGGCAACGAGTATTGCAACAAGAGGAAATCCGCAAAGCGACATGGTGGTAAGAACAGCGTAAGCTCCTACCATTATGATGTCACCGTGTGCAAAGTTGAGCATTTTGGCTATACCGTAAACCATGGTATATCCGAGAGCGATAAGCGCATATACGCTCCCGATACTCAAGCCTTCAATCAATGTACTCATAAAATCTCTCTCCTTAAATATGCAACTGTTGCCTGCGGGGGTAAAACCTCGCAGGCAAAGTGCTTTTGACTTTAATTTTTATCAGTTGAATTCAACTATCTGAGGAACCTTCGTAGGCTCGCCCTTTTCGTTCCAGGTAACCTCACCGGTTGCGCCCTTGAACTTAAAGGTGCTCTCGGTAAGCTTTGCTCTTACTATGTCGCAAAGATCCGATGCGGATATCTTTACGTTATCTACGTTTGCAGCCTTCATAGCGTTGTAGATAGCATATACTGCGTCGTAGCCGTCTGCTGCGAACTGGTCGGGAAGTGAGTTGTACTCTGCCTTGTATGCGTCAACGAATGCTTTGACCGTCGGGTCGGTGCTGTTTACGTCGAAAGGAGTAATGTACATAATCTTGTTCGTAACGGTTGCGTCAAGCTGACCTGCTATACCGTCAAATCCGTCGCATCCGAAAAGAACTGCCTTGCATCCCTTGGAAGCAGCCATCTTTGCGATAAGTCCTGCTTCGGTGTAGTAGATGGGAAGGAAGATGACGTCGCAATCCTTAAGAGCCTCTACCTGTGCGGAGAAGTCCTTGTTGTTCTCCTTGTCAAAAGTCTTTACGGTAAAGGTCTTGCCGAGCTTATCCATCTCTGATTTGAATGCGTCGTAAACGCCGCTTGAATAAGCGTCACTCGTATCGTAAATAGCACCTATCTTATTGTACTCAGCAGCTATCTTCTGTGCAGAGAGAACGCCCTGGTCAGGGTCGCCGAAGCAGATACGGAAGCCGTTTGCTCTGTTCTCTATAACAGATGCGGTCGATGCCGAGGGGGTCATAAAGAGAAGATTGTTTTCTTCTGACTTGGAAGCAAACTGCTCACAAGAACCCGAGGTTACGGAGCCTATGGAGATCTGCATTCCTGCCTCGTAAAGAGCGTCATAGCCGCTTGCTGCCAATGCGACGGTTGCCTGGTCGTCCTTCATCTCATACTTGAAGAGTACGCCGTTTAAGCCGCCTTTAGCGTTTATTTCCTTTATTGCGAGCTTTGCTCCGTTGTTTACGGATATACCGTAAGAGGAAGCGTCACCCGTCAAAGGTCCGGTTGCTCCGATGAAGTACTCGGTGTTGTTCTCTGCATAGTTCTTTGCTCCGCCGCCGCAGGAAGCCAAAAGGGCAACCGACATAACGAGCGCAAGAGCAACACACAAGATTCTTGCCATTGTCTTTTTCATTTTCTTATCCTCCGAAAAATATTTTTATTAAAAAAGCAGGAGCTTTAATCTCCTGCCCGTTTAATCTTGTAACAGTCTAAATTAAAGCATTGCAGGATATTTTGTTTTTTCTTAATATTATACCTATCATAATGGAAAGTATAATCACGGATATGGCTGTGCCCATAATGAATAGACCGAGGACGCCTGAAAAAGCAAAAACGGATATTGCCGCAGCAATACCCATAGTCAAAACAGCGCAGTAACAGAACGCAGAGTTATTCTGTGTTGCAAATCGGCTATACAATGCATTTGCAAACGATTTCATAACCACGTTCTCCCTATCCGTCAAAAATATTATGAAAAAAGTATATCATACAAGAAATATGCGTGTCAAGATTTATTTTTTACAAACTGACACGCATATTTTTTTATGTTTTTGTTAATTTAGCATAAATTACTTGCTTTTCCTTTTTGCAAAAGCTCTTTGCACAAGCTTTACAAGCTCTACA
>CAMGRB010000019.1 GCA_946061315.1 uncultured Clostridia bacterium
GCCGAGGGAATTGATTCGGCTTTTGACTCCTTGTCAAGCGGAATAATCTCCTCTTTTATTCTGTCGGGAGAGGTGTTAAGGTACGAGTCTGCCTGAACTGCGTCCTCGCCCGAGCTTATCACCTTTGCGTGTGCCTCGTATTCTCTGACGGCTGATTTTACTATTCTGCCGAGATAGAAAAGCGAGAAGAAGTTTTCAAGCCCGCAAAGGAAAAGTGAAATTCCCATAAGCAGAGTGAAAAATCTTTGGTTTTCGTCGGTCAGCTGTGTGCGAACGACAAGGAAACCGCCGACTATGGTAAGTACGGATATTATTAAAAGGAACCACCACATTTTCAGCTTGTAGCGTTTTGCGCTTATAACCGTCTGTAGCTTGAACGAGCCGTCGATTATTATAAGTAAGCCGATAAACATCGGATATACTTTTGCCACCTGGTCGGGAATTGCAAGACCGACCGCACCGCAAATTACTGTAAGGGAGGCAAAAACCACGGCAAACGCAAACGGAACGCCTCTTTGTCTGTTTGCAAGGAGCGCTATTATCTGAACTATTCCGAAAACCAGCGCGGCGCCCGCTATTACGTAACTGACGGTACGCAGGGACTCAATCGGGAAAATCGCAAAGCAAACGCCGACAGCGCAGAGAATTATAGAAACGAACAGATATCCCCATCTGAAATTTTTAATTGCATTTATAAGTTTCATTTTTACCTCGCTATCTTAACGTCAAATAACCTCTATCTTCATTATATTGGATGTGCCCTTTCCTCCGTTTATAATACCGCCGGTTATTACTATGGTGTCACCTTTTTTGAGCTTGAAGGTATCCTTTGCCGCCTTCTTTGCCATATAGAAAAGAACGTCGGTGGAATTAACCGTTTCACACATAACGGGAGTAACGCCCCACGAAAGAGCAAGCTTGCGCCACGTGCCCTCGCAGTTTGTAAGACCTATTATATCAACGGGAGAACGGAACCTCGATACCATACGCGCGGTAATTCCCGAGGTGGAGCAAACGACTATCGCCTTGGCGTGAATATCTATCGACATACAGCAGGTGGAGTGGGAAAGAGCGTCAACCGAGTTATTTATAATAAATCCCGAACGGGCAAAAAGATCTCCGTAATCTATGCTTGCCTCGGCTTGCTCGGCAATTTTAGACATTGTCTGAACGGTGAGAACGGGGTATTTGCCTGCGGCGGTTTCACCCGAGAGCATAATTGCGCTCGTTCCGTCATAGACGGCGTTTGCAACGTCGGATATCTCCGCACGGGTAGGACGGGGATTTTTTATCATTGATTCGAGCATTTCGGTAGCGGTGATAACGCGCTTGCCGAGCATTCTGCACTTCGTTATAAGGTATTTCTGAATTGCGGGCAGCTCCTCAAAGGGAATTTCAACTCCCATATCGCCTCTGCCTATCATTATACCGTCACATTCCATGCAAATATCCTCGATATTGTCAACTCCCGAGCGATTTTCTATTTTGGCTATTATATCTATATCACCGCCGCCGTTGGCTTTGAGAAAATCCTTTACGTCCTTGAGGTCCTGCCGCCTTGAAACGAAGGAGCAGGCTATAAAATCAACTCCGTGTTCGATTCCGAAAAGTAAATCGCTCTTGTCCTGTTCGCTTAAATATTCCTGATGAAGCACCTTATTCGGGAAGCTCATACTCTTGGAGTTGGAAAGCTCGCCCCCTGCAATTACCTTGCATACGGCGTCTGTGTCTGTAAGACTTGTCACCTCAAAGATTACAAGACCGTTATTTACGAGAATACGGTCGCCTACGGCAAGGTCGTTTATCATTCCCTTGTAGGTAACGCTTACTCTTTTTTCGTCGCCTACTATATTTTCCGTCGTAAAGGAGAAAGTATCGCCGTCGTTTAAGAGAATTTTTCCGTCCTTAAACGTCCTTATTCTGTATTCGGGTCCCTTCGTGTCGAGCATTATGGCAATAGGCAAGCCGAGCTCCTCACGGATTTTTTTGATCATATTTATCTTTTTGAGGTGATCCTCGTGGGTGCCGTGAGAGAAGTTAAGGCGGGCAACGTTCATACCTGCCAGGCAAAGCCCCCTCATTACCTCCTCATCGTCGCACGCAGGACCTACTGTGCATACTATTTTTGTCTTTCTCATGATAAATCCTCCTTGTTTTCAAACTGACTGTTATATAGTACGGAATAAAATCCGTTGTTTTTAAGAAGCTGTTCGTGGTTGCCCTGTTCTATGACCTTGCCGTCCTTCATAACGAGAATAAGATCCGCTTCGCGTATTGTGGAAAGACGGTGGGCAACTATAAAGGACGTGCGCCCCCTCATAAGTCTTGCAAAAGCCTCCTGAATCTTTTCCTCGGTTCTTGTGTCTATTGACGAGGTAGCCTCGTCGAGAATAAGCATGGGAGGCAGGCAGAGCATAACTCTCGATATGCAAAGGAGCTGTTTTTGCCCTTGAGAGAGGGAGTTTTCCTCCTCAGATATTACGGTGTCATAGCCGTTTGGCAAACGCTTTATAAAGCCGTGAGCGTGGGAGGCTTTTGCCGCCTCGATAATTTCCTCATCGGTAGCATCGGGTCTGCCCATAGCGATATTTTCCCGCACGGTGCCGCTTTTTATCCACGTTTCCTGAAGCACCATTCCGTAGTTTTTACGAAGCGAGTGCCTTGTCAGGTCTTTTATATTATACCCATCAACAGATATTGACCCGCCGCATACGTCGTAAAATCTCATAAGAAGATTTATAAGCGTTGTTTTTCCGCAACCCGTAGGACCTACAATGGCTATTCTCATACCCGGTCTTACGTCGAGTGAAAGATGCTCAATAAGCTTTCTCTCGGGCACGTAGGAAAAGCTTACGTCGTCAAGCTTTACGTTGCCGTCCGCATCACAAAGTACGTGCGCGCCTTGGAAGTCGGGTATTTCCGCCTGCTCGTCTGTCAGCTCGAATATTCTCGATGCGCAGGCAAGAGCGTTTTGAAGCTCGGTTACAACGCCCGATATTTCGTTAAACGGCTTTGCGTACTGGTTTGCATAGTTAAGGAAGCAGAAAAGCGCACCTACCGTTATGGCTCCGCCACCGGAGCCGAGCGCCGCAAATGCGCCCGCAAGCGCCACACCCGAATATACGAGGGCGTTTATAAATCTCGTTGACGGATTGACAAGGGAGGAGAAGAATATCGCTTTTACGGAGCATTTTTTAAGTCTTTCGTTTACCTCGTCAAAATCCGCTATTGATTTTTCCTCGTGTGAAAAGGCCTTTACAACCTTTAAGTTGCTTATTGTTTCATCAACGACGGCGGTCTGTTCCGCCCTCGTTTTTGATTGGATATGGAACATATTATACGTGTTTTTTGCAATAAAGCTTGCAACGATAAGCGAAAGAGGTGTAAGCACGACTACCACAAGCGTTATCTTCGCATTTATCGCCAGCATAAACACAAGTGTGCCGAGAATAGTCATAACGCCCGTAAAGAACTGCGTAAAGCCCATAAGCAGTCCGTCGGCAAACTGGTCGGTGTCGGCAATAACGCGGCTCACCGTTTCGCCGTAGGAGTGGGAGTCTATATATCCGAGCGGCAGTTTTTCTATCTTTGAAAAAGCGTCGTTCCTTACGTCCCTTACCACGTTGTAGGTTATTACGTTATTGATATTATTCATAATCCACTGCAAAAGTGCGGTGGCAACGGCAATGATAACCGCCCTTAAAAGAAGAGAGAAAATACCGTCGAAGTCAACGTTGTTTTTTCCGATTATAAGGTCTATCGCATCTCCAATGATTATCGGTATATAAAGTGTTGCGGCTACCGTTGCAAGAGCGAGCAGGAGCGACAAAACGAGAAGAAAGCGATATTTCTTTATATACGAGAGCACCTTTTTTACGGTCGATTTCTGAAATTTCTTTTTCATCTTACACACCCTCCTTTTTGAATTGAGAGTTGTAGATCTCGGAATATACGAGGCAGTTTTCAAGCAGGTCGGAGTGCGTTCCTATCCCGACCGCACGCCCGTCGTCCATCACTATTATTTTATCCGCGTTCATTATAGATGAAGTCCTTTGCGAAACTATAAACGTCGTCGGATGATAATCTATTTTTGCAATGGCGCGGCGCAAAGCGGCGTCGGTTGCAAAATCGAGAGCAGAGGAGCTGTCGTCAAGTATCAGTATTTCGGGCTTTCTTACAAGCGCCCTCGCTATCGTAAAGCGTTGCCGCTGACCTCCCGACAGGTTTTTTCCGCCCTGTTCTATAACGCAGTCAAGCCCGCCCTCTTTGGATTTTAAGACGTCCGTTGCCTGTGCTATATCAATGGCTTCCTTTATCTCCTCATCTGTCGCGTCGGGGTTGCCCCATTTCATATTTTCCCTTATCGTGCCCTTGAAAAGAGCGGCTTTTTGGGGAACAAGACCTATCTTTTTCCTTAAATCTTCAAGCTTGTAGCTTCTGACGTCTTTGCCGTCAACCAGAACCTCACCCGAGCAGACGTCGTAAAACCTGCCGATAAGATTTATAACCGAGGTTTTGCCCGAGCCCGTGCCGCCTATAATACCGACGGTTTCACCCGGCTTTACCTTAAAGCTTATATCGTCAAGAGAGTTTTCCTTTGATGAAGCGTATCTTAACGAAACGTCGTTAAATTCAACGGCGTACTCCGTATCAACCTTTGCTTCATTCACGCTTTCTTCGGATATCTCGGGGTCGTTTATCGAGGGTTTTATCTCAAATACGTCGGAGATCCTTTTTGCACAAGCGACGGATTTGGTAATCGTAATTATAAGATTTGCAAGCTTTATAAGCTCGATAAGTATTTGCGACATATAGTTATAGAGCGCAACGACCTCGCCCTGCGAAAGAGCGCCGAAATTGACTCTTATTGCGCCCTGCCATATAAGCACGGATATTGCGATATTTATAACCGCATACGTTGCGGGGTTCATAATGGCGGATATTTTGCCGACAAACTTCTGCGCCGCGTTCAGCTCGTTTGTTTGCCCGTAGAATTTCTTTTCCTCGTCGCTCTCCTTGCAAAACGCCCTTATCACGCGCGCACCCGTGAGGTTTTCTCTCGTCGTGCAAAGTACCTTGTCAAGCTTGCCCTGCACCTTTTTGTAAAGCGGTATCGTTGCGCACATAATGCCGAAAACGATAACGGACAAAACGGGAATAGTTACTGCAAAAACCACGGCGGCGTGAGCGTCGACGGTAAACGCCATTATCATAGCGCCGAAAACGATAAACGGAGAGCGCAAAAGCAGGCGAAGCGTCATATTTACGCCCGACTGTACTTGGTTCATATCGCTCGTCATTCTCGTTATCATCGTCGAGGTGCCGAGGGTATCTATTTCCGAGTGGGAAAGAGAAGCAATATGCGCAAAAAGCCCGTGCCTCAGCTGCGTTGCAAATCCGACCGACGCTTTTGCGGCAAAGTATTGCGCAACAAGCGTGCACGAAAGACCGATGGCACCGAGCAGAGCCATCAAAAGACACATTTTAACTATATAGGGCTTGTCCGCATTTTTAATGCCGACGTCTATTATATTTGCAACTACGAGAGGGACAAGAAGCTCAAAACTTGCTTCAAGCAGTTTGAAAAGAGGACTTAAAACGCACTCTTTACCGTATCCCTTTGCATAAACCAAAAGCTTTTTCAAGACAACCTCCGAAAAGACGTACCGCCTATCTCTATGATACATAATTTTAACATAAAAATGCTTCTAATGCAATATTATAAGCAATATTTAACATATGTTTAACGAAAAATTATTTATTTCACCTTCTTCAAAGCGCAAAAGGCATTTTCACCGCAAAAAATAAGGACCGCCGTATCGTCGGCAGTCCGTAAAGTTAAATATTCATAAGGACGGGCAAAATTATCGGCTTGCGCTTTGTCTGTGCGTAAATATACTTCGATATAGACGCTTTCAGAAGATTTTTAAGCTCCGACCATTCGCGGACCCCGGAGGCAAGAGCATTTATAAGCGTCTTTTCGGCAATATCCTTCGTTGCGCTCATAAGCTCCTCGCTCTCTCTTACGTATACAAATCCCCTTGAAATTATATCGGGACCAGACATAAGAACACCCTCGTCCATGCTTATGGTGGCAACGGCTATTATAAGACCGTTTTCCGCAAGGTTCTTTCTGTCGCGCAAAACTATATTGCCAACATCCCCGATGCCCGTTCCGTCAATTAGCACCTTACCCGAGGGGACCGTGCCGCCAAAGCGCGCTCCGTCACCGTCAAGCTCTATCACCTTGCCTATATCGGAAACGAATATATTTTCGGGCTTCATTCCCATGCCTTCGGCAAGCTCCTTGTGCTGAATAAGATGCCTGTATTCGCCGTGTATGGGCATAAAAAATTCGGGCTTTGTAAGGGCGTGCATAAGCTTGAGCTCTTCCTGGCAGGCGTGACCCGAAACGTGCACCTCCACGCTTGAATCGTGGTAGACGTTTACGCCCCTTCTGTACATTTCGTTTACTATCTTGCCGACAAGGGGCTCGTTACCGGGAATTGCGCTTGAACTCAATACTACAAGGTCTTTGTCTGTAAGTTGCACTTTATCGTGATCGGAAAACGCCATTCTGTAAAGGGCGGACATAGGCTCACCCTGGCTTCCCGTTGTCACTATCGTGATTTTTTCGGGCGGATATTTTTTAATATCGTCGATGTCTATTATAACTCCGTCGGGCACGTTCATATAGCCGAGGCGCACCGCCGCATTTACAACGTTTACCATGCTTCTGCCGGTGACGGCAACCTTACGGTCATGCTTTATGCTCGAATTGATAATCTGCTGAACTCTGTGTACGTTAGATGAGAATGTGGCAATTATTATTCTTTTGTCCTCTGCGGAGGAGAATATCTTTTCAAGAGAGAAGCCTACTTTTCTCTCCGAAGGAGTATATCCCGGTCGCTCAACGTTTGTGGATTCGCAAAGGAGCATACGCACCCCCTTGTTCCCAAGCTCGCCAAGGCGGGGAATATCCATCATTTCGCTCTCGATAGGGGTCGTGTCAAGCTTGAAATCTCCCGTGTGGATTATAACGCCCTGCGGCGTCGTTATCGCAAGAGCACACGCGTCCGCTATCGAGTGGTTTACGCGGATAAACTCAACCTTGAATTTGCCGACGGTGACGGTATCTCCCGCCGATACGGTGTTGAGCTTTGCATTCTGGAGAAGCTTGTGCTCGGCAAGCTTGTTTTCGAGAATACCGAGGGTAAGCCTTGTTCCGTAAACGGGAACGTTTACGCTCCTTAAAAGATAGGGGAGCGAGCCGATATGGTCCTCGTGACCGTGAGTTATAAACACGCCGCGCAGTTTTTCCACGTTGTTTTCAATATAAGTAAAATCGGGCGTTACAAGATCAACTCCGAGCATATCGTCGTCGGGAAAGCCTATTCCGCAATCGACTACTATCATATCGTTTTCGCACTCGAAAACGGTTATGTTTTTGCCTATCTCGTTAAGTCCGCCAAGCGAAATGATTTTGACCTTTGGCGCGTCCTTGAAAGCATTTTTCGGTGCTTTTGCCGATTTTTTCGTATTTTTTCCGTACGGAGCGCGTGATTTTTTCGTATTTTTTACCTTTGAGGGTGCAAAAGCTTTTTCCTGCGCGTTTTCCGCCTTTTTCGACGTGTTTTCAGCCTTTTGCAGTTTTTCTTTTTTTGCTCCCGACTGCTTGCTCTTTTTCAGAGGCGATGCCTTCTTTGTATTCTTTGCCGCAGAGGACTTTGCTTTAGCGGGGGATCTTTTCCATTTGTTTATCTTGTTTTCCTTAATTTCTGTCATAAATTTTCCTTTCTTAAAAGATTACGAAAGCATAAGAAAATACCGTCACTTAATGACGGGATTATATTCCGAAAAACCGCCAAGCGTGTAAAAACGTCCCCACGCTTCGTTTTTCGTGCTTTGTAAAACGAACGAATTATATATAAGTCCCGCCCGCCGATAGTGGAAAGGCTTTACAGCCGTCTGCGGAAGCGAAACGTTATAAACTAACGGTATTGTATCATAAAATAAGCAAATAGTCAATAAATAATTGAAAAAATATGTTCAGGCAATCAAAATTTACACGGCGGCAAAGACCGTTTTCAGAAAATAATACCGAAAAGTATGCCGCTTATAACCGCGCCTATCAAAGCCCCTATACAAAAGCAGACGGTGCGCGCGCCTATCTTCTTTTTGCCCGATTCGGCGGTGGAGCCCATAGAGGAGTTTACTATGTTTTCCGCCTCTTTTACGATATCGGTTTCCTCGGCAAAGGGCAAGTCTTTGTCGCTTTTCATAATGAAATAGGCCTCCTCAAAATAGTCGCTCCCCGTGTCCTTTACGAAAATTATTCTTTTCTGGCATCCCTTTATCATATGCGCTCCTTTGTGTCCTTGTTTTAGAAGATTATTGACAAGGGAATGCTTTTCTATTCAGAAAAATATACGGCAGAGAACACACGAGAACACAACCGCAAAAGCCGATATAAAAAGAGCGACGGGCAACGCATATCTCGTCTTTTTTACTCCCGATGAGGAAAAATATACGCAAAGGACGTAAAAAACCGTGTCGGACGACGCCATTATTACCGAGGCGCAAAGCGACGAAAAGGAGTCCGCACCGGTTTTGGCTATTATGTCCTCGTAGGTCGCAATAGACGCCGCCCCCGAGAGAGGACGCGTTATAACAAGCGGAAAAATATCAGACGGAATACCGATAAAATCGAGGACGGGGGCAAGAAGCTTTGCAAGAAAATCCGCCGCACCCGACGCCGTGAACATACTCACCCCAACAACAAGAGCGCACATAGACGGCAAAAGCCTGATTGCCGATTTCATTCCGTCACGTGCCCCGTCAAGAAAGTGAGAAAAGAAGTCACCCTTGCCGAAAAGAAGTATAAGACCTATGAATAAAACGACGCAAGGCAACACAAAAGACGATATTTTTTCAAGTATCTCCATATATTTTACCGAGAATACGGCATAAAACTACACCGAGCACCATACAAAGCCCCGAGCATATCCAGACGGGGAACATTATCTCATAGGTGATCGATGCTCCCGCGGCTTGCCGTATTGCAATTACCGTGGTGGGAACAAGGTTGAAGGAGGCACAGCCGAGCACGGCAAGAGTTATCATATCGGAGCTTGCAATATCGGTTTTTCTGCCGCTTTGTATTTTTTCTATGGCGGTTATGGCAAGGGGCGTTGCCGCATTTGCGATTCCGAGCAAATTTGCGCTGATACAAGCGGTTATTTCCTCGGTTGCCACTCCGTTCTTAAAGGATTTCGGGAAAATAAGGCGCAAAACGGGGCGAAGCAGACGCGAGAGCTTTTTTATTATTCCCGCCTGCTTCAAAACGTTCATAAAGCCACTCCAAAGCGTCATTATTCCGATAAGCGAGATTGTAAGGGTTACACTTTTTGATGCGCCCGACACTATCGCGTCGCATACCGCCCCCGTATTATGACAGATTACGGCGAAGAAAAAAGATACAACAGAGAGCACTCCGAAACACTTTCCAAGCATAAAACACCTCGAATTTTGTAAACGATATTAAAATTATATTAAGATTTTAGGAAGAGCCTTGACGAGTATGTAAGAATATGGTAGAATAAAAGCGGAATATGGAAATATTCTAAAATTTATTGAAAAGGGATGGGGCTAAAATTATGAAATCAACAGGAATTGTAAGAAGAATGGACGAGCTCGGAAGAATAGTTCTTCCTATGGAGATCCGCAACACGTTTGACATAAACGCAAAGGATCCGCTCGAAATATTTGTAGAGGAAGATAAGATCATACTTAAGAAGTATGAGCCTTGCTGCATCTTCTGCGGAAACGCATCGGATAACGTAATGCTCAACAACAAGAGAGTATGCAAAAACTGCATTGAAAAGCTTAAGAACATAATCTGATCCGACTACATATTAAAGCCCGCAACACTCGGGCTTATTCCTGAAATAATGTTATTAAAAATGCCGTACAAGTAGAACATAATGGAGAAACTTATGGAAATTTTTTTACAATACGGCAACGAAGCGAGCCGTTTCGGGGAGGCATTGCCTCTTTGAAACGGCTTTTTTCTTAAAACTCTTAAATCAGTAACACCGATTAAGCAAAACGCTATAATAAATGTAGAGGGCGCAGACACGGAAATTGCGCTTGAAACGGGCGAAGAATACATTTTTGCTTAATCGGAGGTACGTATGAAGAATCTGGGATATTACAACGGAAAAACAGGACTGATTGAGGAAATGTCGGTGCCGATGACCGACAGGGCGTTTTACTTTGGCGACGGGGTTTACGACGCCGTAATGTGCCGAAATAATATCCCATATCTTTTAAGCGAGCATACGGAGCGTTTTTTCAATAACTGCGCGCTCCTCGGCATCGAAATGCCGATAGAGAAGGAGAAGCTTGAAACGCTTATAAAAACTCTTGTAAAAGCGGTTGACGGCGAGGAGAAATTCGTCTATTTTCACGTGTCAAGAGGCAGCGGACAAAGAACGCACGTGTTCGACGGAGGTACCAAGGGAAACCTTTGCATTATGATAACGCCGCAATCGGTAGGCGATATATATGAAAAGATGAATACCTGTCTTGTCAAGGATATACGCTACAAACTCTGCAATATAAAGACCCTTAATTTGCTCCCAAGCATTATGGCGGCACAGCTTTCCAAGGAAAACGGGTGTGACGAGGCGATATTTTACCGAAACGGATTTATAACGGAAGGCTCGCACAGTAACGTATCAATTCTTAAAAACGGAGTGCTCATAACCGCCCCTGCGGACTGCTTTATTTTGCCCGGAGTTGCAAGGGCGCACCTTATTCTGTCGGCAAAGGCGCACGGTATAAAGGTAGAGGAGCGGCGTTACGGCGTCGGTGAGCTTTGCTCCGCGGACGAGATAATAATAACAAGCTCAAGCAAAATAGCAAGAGGCGTTGCCACGGTAAGCGGCAGAGAAGTCGGCGGGCGCGACCCCGAAAATCTTCACCTCTTACAGACCGATTTATTAAACGACTACATAAACTCAACAAATTTATAACAAAAAAATCACGGAAGACGGACTTCCGTGATTTTTGTTTCAGATATAAAAAGCGTGATTACCAATCTGTCTGAAAAATACTCTGTTGCGGCTTATCCAACTGTTTGGTGAAACCTTCGGATTTACAAAATACAAAATTTTGTCGCTCACGCTGTATCCCTCAAGGCAGATCTTTGCGGCAACCGTGCTCTCCCACGTTGCGTCCTTATAGATCGTTCCGTTTGCAACGGGGCTGAACTGAATGCCGTATTTTCTGTCGAAAATAACTCCGTAAATAGTGTTCGGAAATTCCGAGGAGTTAACTCTGTTCAGAATAACGTTTCCGACGGCAATTTTACCGAGAAGCGGCTCACCCTGACTTTCCGCACTTATTATTTTGGCAAGCCAGTAAACCTCGTCGGAGTTGTAATACTTACTTCCCGACAAAATTCCGCCGCTTCCTTTTGTTACGTAGAACGCGGAATTTGCATTTCGCCAGCTTATTTTTGCGTCAAACGCTTTTGCCATAAGAAGAACAGGAGCGTACATAACTCCGTTTTTCATATATATCGGTGATTTCGTATATAAATATCTTCCGTTTGCCGTTATGTAATTTGCACCTGCCGTCGCAGTAAGATAAAGATTATCCGTCTGAACGGTAATCGTTTTCGTAGTGCTGTTATACGTAACCTTTGCGTTTTTGTACATTGAAGTACTGAATTTTCTTATTCCCACAAACGTAGTATTATCGGTAACCTCTATACCGCCCGTAAACTGTTCGTTGTCTATGTAAACGCTCACCCACGAGGTAGACGAGGCGCTTGACGACATGGCGAGCAGGGAGGATAGAAGCGCAATAACAAAGACGAATGATAATACTTTCTTCAAATGCACCATCCTTTCATATAGTTTGATTTTAAGCGTAAATTCTCGAGATTTTACGCTCTTATTCTACCATATTCAAGGAAATTTTTCAACGAACAATATTTGCCATCTCATACGCTTTTCACACTACGCTTTCAAAGACTACACAAAGCGTATGAAAAAGTTGCCTGAAAAAGTGGAAATTATGAGGCGCGTACAACGGATTTTGCCCACTTTATATCGTCCTTTGATATTGCGCCGAACAGAGCGGAGAGAAGCACGTACAATACGGCTGTCACGCCGATTTCGGTAAAGGCAAGGGGCTTACCCGTAATAACGGCTCCGAAAACCTTTGATATGACGTTGAAATCGAAGAAAATGCGCGATACGGCGGTGGCAACCACAACCGTGATAAGAGGCTTTGCCACCCATTTTATAACGGGCGTTTGCACTCCCGTCACGTTTAAGAGCTTTATTATACTGAAAGAGGTATTGAAAAGCTCA
>CAMGRB010000020.1 GCA_946061315.1 uncultured Clostridia bacterium
CTTTTTCATAGGACACACCTGAAAAAATGCTGTAGAAGTTTCCTTTGCGGAAATCTCTACAGCATTTGTTGTCAATGAGTCAGCTGATGTCATCAGCTGAAGAAGCGGGTGAATGCAGTCACGCAATAGCAGTGGTCGGCCACGCTGCCCGTTTCGCGGCAGCTGTGCATGGCCAGGATGGCATTGCCCATGTCCACGCCACGCAGCGGGATAGACGAGGCGAGGATGTTGCCCAGTGTGCTGCCACCTGCCACATCGCTGTGGTTGACGAAACGCTGACAGGGAACGCCAGCCTCGCGGCATATTTCTGCAAACACGGCAGCCGACACGGCATCGCTGGCATATTTCTGGGCCGCATTGAACTTGATGACGGGGCCTCCACCCAACACGGGATGGTTGGTGGGGTCGAATTTCTCGGGATAGTTGGGATGCCAGGCATGGGCATTGTCGGCAGAAATCATGAAAGCCCGCTCCACAGCCTGCCAGTAGGCCTCTTCAGAGCCACTCTGCGCCATGGCAATGCGCTTGAGCATGGATGCGAGGAATGGGCTTCCGGCCCCCTGCTTGGTCTGCGATCCTGTTTCCTCGTTGTCGAATATGGCCAGCACCTTGGTGGTGTCGGTGAGCGGTGCGGCCAGCAAGGCCTCCAATCCGGCAAAACACATCGAGAGGTCGTCCAGACGGCCAGATGAAATCAGCTCGTCGTGTACGCCAAAGGTGCAGGCCGGTGTTGTGTCGGCCAGATAGAGGTCAAAGTCGAGGATGTCTTCCTTGTTGATGTTCAGTTCGCTGCAGATGATGTTCGTCAGCATGTTGCCACGCTCCAGTTCGTCGGTCACCATGCCCAGCAGCGGCAGCACATCCTTCTGTTTGCTGAGCTTCACGCCGTCGTTCACCTGTCGGTTGAAGTGAATGGCCAGGTTGCTGATCTGCAGCAGCGGCCGTTTGACGTGCATGAGCAGAGTCTTGGGCGAGAGCATGTCGTTGCCCTTCACAATCACTCTTCCGGCAAGGGTGAGCGGGCGGTCGAACCATGTGGACATGATGGGGCCACCATACACCTCGGTGTTGAGTTTCACCATACCGCCCTCGCACAGCATTTCGGCATTGGGCTTGATGCGGAACGTGGGCGAGTCGCAGTGGGCACAAATCATGCGGAAGCCGGCCTCGGCCAGTGGCAGCGTGCCGATGTGGAAGGCGTAGATTGAGGAGTCGTTCTTGGTGACATACAGTTTGTCTCCTGCCTTGATGCAGCCCAGCGGCATGCGTGGGTCAACATGGCGGAAGCCCGCCTTTTCCAGTTCTCCGGCGATGTTCTTGACGGCCAGGAAATTCACCGGCGAAGCGTCAAGGAAATTCATTAAGCGTTTTATCATAGTCATGGGGTTATCTGATTACAGCGCAAAATTACACAATATTTTCCTAAAACTTCTGTTGTGGGCGACAATTCTTGCTTTTTTATGCCATGCTACTTGCTGTAGGCCTGCTCGTGCACCCCATGCACGGCCCGTCCGCTGGGGTCGTTCATGTTTTTGAACGCCTCGTCCCATGCCAGCGCCTCGGCGGTGCTGCATGCCACGCTGGGCACCCTGGGCACGCTTCGTGCGGCACTCTCTGAGGGGAAATGCTCGGCAAAGATGGAGCGGTAGAAATACTCCTCCTTGCAGCGTGGCGGATTGATGGGGAAACGCTCGGAGGCATGAGCCATCTGCTCGTCGCTCACCCGTTCGGAGGTGATTTGCTTCAGGGTGTCGATCCACGAGTAGCCCACGCCGTCGGAGAATTGCTCTTTCTGTCGCCACGCCACCTCACTGGGCAGCATGTGGGCAAATGCCTCGCGCACGATTTTCTTTTCCACCGTCTGTCCGGGACACATCTTCAGTTGGGGATTCAGTCGCATGGCCACATCCAGGAACTCCTTGTCGAGGAAAGGCACACGGCCCTCTACGCCCCATGCCGCCAGGCTCTTGTTGGCCCGCAGACAATCATACAGATGCAGTTTGGAGAGCTTGCGCACGGTTTCTTCATGAAACGCCTTGGCGTTGGGTGCCTTGTGGAAATACAGATAGCCGCCAAACACCTCGTCGGCACCCTCGCCTGAGAGCACCATCTTGATGCCCATGCTCTTGATGACACGTGCCAGCAGATACATGGGTGTGGAGGCGCGCACGGTAGTCACATCGTAGGTCTCGATGAAATAGATGACATCCCTGATGGCGTCAAGCCCCTCCTGTATGGTGTAGTTGATTTCGTGGTGCACCGTGCCGATATGTTCGGCCACCATGCGGGCTTTGGCCAGGTCGGGTGCACCCTTCAGTCCCACGGCAAACGAGTGGAGCCTTGGCCACCATGCAGCCTCTCTGCCTCCTGTTTCCACACGGCGTTGTGCATATTTGGCGGCAATGGCACTGATGACCGACGAGTCGAGACCGCCGCTGAGCAGCACGCCGTAGGGCACATCGCTCATCAACTGTCTGCGCACCGCCTCTTCGAGCGCATGGTGCACATCGTCGGCTGTGCCCCCGTTGTCTTTCACCTGTTCATAGTCAAACCAGTCGCGCTTGTAATACCGTCTGATTTCGCCGTCCTTGCTGTAGAGGTAATGACCCGGTGGAAAGGGTTCATAGCGTTGGCATTGTCCTTCGAGTGCCTTCAGTTCGCTGGCCACATACACCTTGCCGTCATCATCATATCCGATATAGAGCGGAATGACACCGATGGGGTCGCGCGCCACGAGAAAGGCCTCCTGCTCCTCGTCGTAGAGTGCAAAGGCAAAAATGCCGTTGAGTTGTTCAAGAAAATTCACCCCTTGGTCACGATACAGCGCAAGGATGACTTCGCAGTCGCTTCCCGATTTTTCCGAGCAAATTCCGCAGTTTTGCCTTAAAGACGGGCACCGCGGCGGCAAGGTACTTGTCGTCGGCTTTGGTCCTGCGGGTATGTTTTGCGCGCTTGCGCTCGCGCGCGCGGGTGTGAAGCCCGTTGTTATAGAGCGCGGTGGCGATATAGATTCCCGCGTGGCAAGCGTAAACCGCTTTTACTCCGAAAAGATACTCGATACCGAATCAAATATACAGTTCGGCGCGGGCGGAGCAGGCACTTTCTCCGATGGAAAACTTACAACGAGAATAAACGACCCGAAATGCTCGTTTGTCCTCTCCGTATTTGCCGAGCACGGCGCACCCGAAGAAATAAAATATACGGCAAAGCCGCATATCGGTACGGACAAGTTAAGAAACGTCGTAAAGAACATTCAAAACGAGATAATCTCACTCGGCGGCGAAATAAGATATAACACAAAGCTACTCTCATTTTCAAACGGAGTTGCCGAAACGACGTGCGGAAAAGAAGAATATGACGATATTGTCCTTGCAATAGGGCACAGCGCGCGCGATACTTACGCTTATCTTATGAAAAGCGGATTTGCCATAGAGCCAAAGCCCTTTTCCGTAGGAGTTCGCGCAGAGCACCTTCAAAGCGATATTAACAGAGCTATGTACGGAGAGAGCGAAGCCTCAAAAAATCTCGGTGCGGCAGACTATAACGTGTCGTACAGGAAGGACGGACGCGGCGTTTACTCGTTTTGTATGTGCCCGGGCGGCGAGGTTGTCGCAGGGGCGAGCGAGGAGGGCGGAGTCGTCGTAAACGGTATGAGCAGTTATGCAAGGGACGGCAAAAACGCCAACTCGGCAATAGCCGTGCAGATAAACACGCAGGATTACGGAGATACAGCCGAAGGCGCAATAGAATTTCAGCGCAATCTTGAAAGAAAAGCGTTTTCTTTGGCGGGCGGCAACTATAAAGCGCCGATACAGACCCTCGGTGACTTTTATAATGGTATCTCAAAGACCGAGCCGTCGCGGGTCATGCCCACTTATATGGACGGCAACGTGTCCCTTTGCGATATGAACAAAATTCTGCCCAAAACCGTGTGCGATTATCTTAAAATGGGCTTTCGCAAGTTCGGCGAGAAGATAGAGGGCTTTGACGCGCCCCACGTCGTCCTTACGGGAGTGGAAACGAGAACGTCCTCACCCGTGCGCATAATGAGAGGCGACGATTTTTGCGCATTCGGCAAGAGAAATATATACCCCTGCGGAGAGGGTGCGGGATATGCGGGAGGCATAATGAGTGCCGCGGTTGACGGGCTTAACGTCGCCACCGCAATACTTGAAAAATATAACGGTTGAGGCTTCGGCTTTTCGGTTGCCTCACATATAGGAAAAGTTATGGATAAACAACAGAGAAAAAAGTGGGAGGTGAAATTTACTCCCGATAAAGAAAAGTATATAGACGAAATATCATCAGGCACGGGTCTTTGCCGCACTATGTCAAAGCTCCTTGTCAACAGGGGGTATACCGACGTAAAATCGGCGAATGATTTTCTCGGCAAAAGAACGGAAATTCTTCACGACCCATTTTTGCTCGACGATATGGAAAAAGGAGCCGCCAGAATACTTGAATGTATCAAAGTGGGGCGCAAAATAACGGTTTACGGAGATTATGACGTTGACGGAATAACCTCGGTCAGCATACTGTATCTTTATTTAAGCCGTGCAGGCGCCGAGGTTGAATATTATATCCCGTCAAGAAAGGGCGAGGGCTACGGCGTATCCTCCGAAGCGGTGAAGAAAATAGCATCGGGCGGGACAAGCCTTATAATCACCGTCGATACGGGCATTACCGCAAATAACGAGGTGGAAGAAGCCAAAGCGCTCGGTATTGATTTTGTAATAACCGACCACCACGAGTGCCCCGAGGTCTTGCCCGAGGCATATGCGGTTATAAATCCGAAAAGAAGCGGTAGCAAATATCCGTTTGCCTCCCTTGCGGGCGTAGGTGTGGTTTTTAAGCTCCTTTGCGCGCTTGAAGCCTTGAAAAGCGGCGAGCCGATGATTGAATGTGTAAGGAGAATTGCAGACGGATATTCCGATCTTACCGCCATAGGAACGATAGCGGACGTTATGCCCGTTACCGACGAGAACAGAATAATAATTTCATACGGACTTTCACTTGCGGAGTATACCGACAAAATAGGTCTTGAAAAGCTTATAAATCTTTGCAGAAGCAACGAAACCAAAACAACGAAGCAAAAGGTAAAAAAGAAGCTGTCGTCGGGCTTTATCGGCTTCGGGCTTGCCCCTAAAATAAACGCCGCGGGCAGAATAAGCGACGCCTCGATAGCGGTTGAGTTGTTTCTTACCAAGGACGAGAGCATTGCCGAGAAATACGCCATAAAGCTCTGCGAAATAAACAGGGAAAGACAGCTTGAGGAGAACAAAATAGCCGAGGAGGCAAACGAATATATAGAAAACCATCCGTTTGACAAAAGCGGAGTTATAATAATAGAAAACGATACCTGGAATCACGGAGTTATAGGAATAGTTTCGTCAAGGATAACGGAGAAGTATTCGCTCCCGTCTATTCTTATATCGTTCGAGGGCAACGAAGACCCGACCGACCCCGAGGCTATGGGAAAGGGCTCGGGCAGGAGTATAGGCGGCATGAACCTTGTAAACGCGCTATCCTCGTGCTCCGATCTGCTTGAAAAATACGGCGGACACGAGCTTGCCGCAGGACTTTCGGTAAAGCGCAAAAACCTCGATGAGTTCAAAAGAAGAATGAACGAATATGCAAGAGGCTTTTTCGGTGGGGAAGCCCCCGCGCCCGCACTCGATATAGACTGCGAGCTTGATACCGATGAAATAAACCTTTCGCTCGCCTCGGAAATTTCAATGCTTGAGCCGTACGGAGTTTCAAATCCGACGCCGCTTTTCGTTTTGCGTGACGCCAAAATAGATGATATTGTGCCCGTCGGTATGAACAGACACCTTAAAATAAGGCTCTCAAAGGGCGATTTTTCAGTAAACGCAATGCTTTTTAGCACTTCTACCGAGGAGTTTTCGCTCCGAACGGACGATACGGTCGACGTTGCGTTCAACCTTGAAATAAACGATTTTATGGGCAATTTAAGCCCTCAAATGAACGTGAAAGATATACGGATGAGCGAAAGCGAGTACCTGAAAGAGCTTGAAAACGAGAAAGCGTACGAAGACGTAAAATCGGGCGTATCCGCGCTTGACCCTTCCGATATAATCCCCACAAGAGAGGACTTTGCACTCATTTACAGGTTCCTCTTGAAAGAGGCGAGAGAGGGACGGGACGAATATACGGTAACCGCGCTTTTGTACGCTCTTGAAAGGTCTTTTCCCGACGTATCGCTCAATTACGTAAAGGTAAAACTTGCAATAAAGGTGATAAGAGAGCTCAACATAATTTCGGTTGAAGAAAAAGACACTAAAACGTATAAATTCAAGTTTACTTACAGCAAAAACAAAACCTCACTCGACAAATCGAACATACTTAAAACCGTAAAGGGAATGTACCCGAATAAATGAAAGGAGATACCGCCATGGCAGACGAAGATCTTAAAATGATAGAGCCGCTTTTTGAACTGCTTAAATCAAACGGCAAAAAATATGACTTTGAAAAAATAAAATCGGCTTTTCTTTACGCCGATGAAATGCATAAGGGACAAAAGCGTTTGAGCGGAGATCCCTACATTACGCATCCCATCGCGGTTGCGGAGAGCGTTGCGGGGCTCGGTCTTGATACGGACTCCATATGTGCGGCGTTCCTTCACGATACGGTTGAGGATTGCCCCGATAAAACGGACCTTGATAAGATAAGAGAGCTTTTCGGTGACGAGGTAGCTCTTTTGGTGGACGGCGTAACGAAGATAAAATCCATAAATATCGAGGACAAGGAAGAGGAGCACATCGAGAACATAAGGAAGATGCTCCTTGCAATGTCCAAGGATATAAGGGTCATATTTATAAAGCTCTGCGACAGAATGCACAATATGCGCACTTTGTACGTAAAAAAGGACGAGAAAAGGCGCGCAACGGCTCTTGAAACGATGCACATATACGCGCCGCTTGCACACCGCCTCGGTATGCAAAAGGTAAAGCAGGAGCTTGAAAACTACGCCCTTATGTACCTCGACCCGATAGGGTATAACGAAATAAAACAGCATATCGACGAGAAGTACGGCAAAAACGTAAATTTCATTGAAAATCTAAAAACCGATATAAGCGAAAAGCTGAAGCAGACGAACATAAACTTCACGCTTGAGGGGCGCGTAAAGACGGTTTACAGTATTTATCGCAAAATGTACAATCAGAACAAGTCGTTTGACGAAATATACGATTTTTACGCCCTTCGTATAATAGTCGATACGGAATACGAATGTTATACCGTGCTCGGTATGATACACGAGATGTATAAATCCGTTCCGGGCAGATTCAAGGACTATATATCAACTCCTAAACCCAATATGTATCAGTCGCTCCATACCACCGTAATAGGAAAGGACGGTATTCCGTTCGAGGTGCAGATAAGGACCAAGGAGATGCACCAGGTCGCTGAATACGGTGTGGCGGCGCATTGGAAATATAAGAGCGGCGAGAAGGCGGGCGCCGATATAGATAAGCGTCTTGAATGGATATCAAAGCTTATAGATACCGAAAACGACGCTATGGATCCCGACGATTTCATTCACGCATTCAAAATTGATATTTTCCACGATGAAACGTTTGTATTTACCCCAAAGGGCGACGTTATAGCGTTGCCTTTCGGCGCAACACTTATAGATTTTGCCTACTCGATACATACGGGCGTCGGAAATAAAATGGTAGGCGCCAAGATAAACGGCAGAATCGCACCTATTGACTCCGTGCCCAAAAACGGAGATATAGTCGAGGTATTGACCTCAAATTCGTCCAAGGGACCGAGCAGGGATTGGCTCAATATAGTAAAGACGGGCGAAGCAAGAAACAAAATAAGACAGTGGTTCAAGAAAGAGAAGCGCCAGGAAAACATAATTGTCGGAAAAGCGGAGGTTGAAAAGGAATTTGCACGCTTCCGTTCCTCCTGCAACGACGACGAGAGAAATGAAATAGTTACGGCAGTTGCAAAGCGCTTCGGCATGAACGAGGCGGACGACCTCTACAACGCTCTCGGCTACGGCGGAATAACTCTTTCCAAGGTGGAATCAAAGCTCCGTGACGAACACGACAGAATGTTCAAGGAAAAGGAGATGGCGGCGCCTGTACAAATAGAGCCCACCGTATCGACCGTAAGAAAGCACCGCTCGACAGGCGGAGTTATAGTTGACGGCGAGGACGGCTGTACCGTCAAATTTGCAAAATGCTGCAATCCTTTGCCGGGTGAGGACATAATAGGCTTTATAACCAAGGGATACGGAATATCCGTTCACAGAGCCGACTGCCCGAATATAAGAAACGCCTATGCAAACGAGGAAAACGCAAACAGAATAGTAAAGGTGGAGTGGGATACGCCCACCTCGGGAACGTACAAGTCTTCTTACGATTCCGCAATACAGATAATAGTATCGAGCAGAATTTCATTGCTTGCCGAAATATCCGGTGCGCTTGCCGATATGAGGGTCGATATAGTGTCAATAAACACAAAGAAAGTAGAGGATACCACCGTTATAAATATGACGATTTCCTGCAGGGATATAGACCATTTTAATTCCATACTCACAAGGATAAGAGGAATAAAGGACGTCATAAGAGTAACGAGAGTAACGGGGGCATCAAAATGAAGGCGGTACTTCAAAGAGTTTCGTCCGCATCGGTCAAGGTTGACGGCAAGGTCGTCGGCAAAACGGACGGCGGTATGCTTGTTTTGCTCGGCGTAAAGGTCGGAGATACCGAGAAGGACGCGGATTTACTTGCCGATAAAATAGGCAAGCTGCGGATATTTTCGGACGAGCTTGGAAAAATGAATTTAAGCATAGATAAAATCGGAGGCTCGTTCCTCGTAATTTCAAATTTTACGTTGCTTGCAAACTATAAAAACGGCAACCGCCCCGATTATCTCGAAGCCGAAAAGCCCGATACGGCAAACAGGCTCTACGAATATTTTTGCGAGCGCCTTTCACGCTATGCCGCGGTTGAAAAAGGAATTTTCGGCGCGGATATGAAGGTCGGGCTTGTAAACGACGGACCTATTACCATAGTTATGGATAGTGAAAAACTGAAATGAAGCTTATTTTAGACGGAAAAATAAACAGAACTTACGTACAGACACTTTGTATGGCGTTTTTCCACGGCGAAAAATTTCCAAAGGACGAAAAAGACGCCACGACTGTTCTGTACGTCAAAACCGAGGACAGAGAAGGCGGCATATACTGCGAGGCGGAGCTTTGCACACAGAATGGCAAAGAGCGCGCAACCTCGTTTGATGCGTTTTCGGGGATAAAGAGTTATGAGAGAGTGTCGAAAACGGCAGTCGGCAAGGCTGTGTATGAGGCCGCCTCAAAACTGACGGGCAAGAGCTTGCCGTGGGGAATACTCACGGGCATACGTCCGTCAAAGGTAGCGGCGGATCTTATAAAAGACGAGGGTAAAGGGTGCGCCTCGGAGATACTTAAAAACGAGTATCTTTTAAGCGATAAAAAGATACGTCTTGTGACCGACGTTGCACAAAACGAAAAGAAAATCATTTCTTTGGCAACGGACAAAACGTGCAGTATTTATATTTCAATACCGTTTTGCCCGTCAAGATGCAATTACTGTTCTTTTATCTCGTACGCAACGCCGAAGCTCTTTTCGCTGATACCGGAATATCTTAACCGTCTTATGCTTGATATAAAGAATACTTTTGAAACCGTAAAATCGCTCGGATTAAAGGTGCTTTGCGTGTATATAGGCGGAGGAACGCCCACGGTACTTAATGAAAGCCAACTCGATAAGCTCCTTTCCTGCATAGGAAATTGCATTGATACGAAAGAGCTTCTCGAATTTACGCTTGAGGGCGGAAGACCAGATACGATAACCGAGGAAAAGCTCCGCATAGCAAAAGCGCACGGAGTAAACCGTATAAGCGTAAATCCGCAGTCCTTAAACGATTCTGTACTTGAAAAAATAGGGAGAAAGCATACGGTAGCCGACTTTCTTATGGCTTACGAAACTGTTGAAAAAAGCGGCATAGAGCATATAAATACCGACCTTATAGCAGGACTTGACGGCGACACGAAAGAGAGCTTTCAGAATACTGTTGACAAGATAATATCGCTCTCTCCCGGTAACGTAACCGTTCACACGCTTTGTGTAAAAAACGCGGCAGAGATAAGAAAAGGCGGTGCAGCTTACGAAACGGACGATAAGGCGGCAAGCGCAAGCGTCGATTACGCTTACGACAGGCTTACCGAGTGCGGATACGCGCCGTACTATCTTTACAGGCAGAAAAACACCGTGTCCGACCTTGAAAACGTCGGTTATTCAAAGCCCGGCGAGGAGGGGCTTTATAACGTCTTTATGATGGCGGACGCCCACACCGTTTTCGGAGTTGGGGCAGGCTCAACGACAAAACTCGTTTTTTCAAATGAAGGAAAAACGGAAATAAAAAGAATATTTTCACCGAAATATCCATATGAATATTTGCAGGACAACCAAAACAAGTATAAGGAAGCAGAGGACTTTTTCAAAAAGGAGGTATAAAAATGAGAACGCTCAATATATCTTTTTCGAGTGAAAAAGACAAAAAAGAATTTGTAAAGGAATGTGAAAACGACTTTGAAAAGAGGCTCTCCGACGCCTCCGAAAGGGTAATAAAAAGCGGCAAAAGAAATATACTTTTATCGGGACCGACCTGCTCGGGCAAGACGACGACCGCAAATAAGATAATAGACGATTTTATAAAGGACGGCAAGAAAACCACCGTAATTTCGTTTGACGATTTCTTTAAGGAAAGGCTTGACGAGAGGAGAGTTGACGAAAACGAAAAAATCGACTATGATTCCGTCGACGTTTTAGACCTTGACCTTCTTCGCAGGTGTGTGAGTAACATAAAACCGGATAGCGTTTTTGAAGTTCCCGTGTTCGATTTTGTGTCGCAAAGGAGAGCGGGCTTTGTTAAGCACAAGGTCGAGAAGGACGATATATTGATTTTTGAGGGAATACAAGCAGTATATCCCGAGGTTATCTCGCTTTTCGGCACGGATTATACGGGAATATTCATAAACGTAAACGAGGACGTTTTGTTAAACGGAATATTCTTCTCGCGTGACGAAATACGCTTTATAAGAAGAATAGTAAGAGATCGCAAGTTCAGGGGTGCAAGTCCCGATTTTACCTATTTTCTCTGGGAAACGGTAAGGGAAAACGAGGATAAGAGCATATTCCCGAATAAGAATATATGCAAGGTACAGATAGATTCCTTTATGGGATACGAGCTGTTCCTTATGAAAAGATACGTCCTTGATACTCTGAAAGAAATAAAAAAGGACGGTTTATATTTCAAAGAAGCGGAAAAACTAAAAGAGAAGTTTGAAGGGCTTGATGAAATAAGCTACGATTATATTCCCGCAAATTCGCTTTATACCGAGTTTCTGGGAAAGAAAAATTAAGAGGAAACGTTTTGGATAACAACATAAAGCAAGCAAACGCAAGAAAAAGCGACGTAAGCCTGTTTTTCTCGGGAGTGCTTATACTTACTGTTGCCAATATACTTGTAAAAGCAGTAGGTCTTGTAACCAAAATAGCGCTCAACAGAGTAGTTGAAAGCGTCGGGGCGGGATATTACAGCTCCGCTTACGAAATATACGCATATTTGTACGTAATATCGACGGCGGGACTTCCCGTTGCGCTTTCCATAATGGTATCAAAGAGCAGGGCGAGCGGAAGATTTAACGAGGCAAAAAAGATTTTCAATATCGCCATGGCGGTATTTTTAACGATAGGCTTTGTATTTTCCACTCTTATGATAGCATTTTCCGACGGGATAGCCTCGTTTATAGGCTCCGAGGAAACGTCACTTTGCATAGTAGCCATAGCGCCGACTATACTTTTTATATGTTTAAGCAGTTGTATGCGCGGATATTTTCAAGGCTACCAGCAAATGAGTCAGACTGCCATATCGCAGTTTATAGAGGCGGTATGCAAGGTAGGCGTGGGTGTTGCGCTTGCGGTATGGGCAAAGAGCAAAGGCTATGACGACTTTGTGGTTGCCGCATATACGATACTCGGCGTTACGGTCGGCGTATTTCTCGGAATGGTCTTTTTGTATATAAGAAAGCTGTTTTTTAAGGAAGAACGCTATAACGCACTTCTTGACGTACCCGCAAATACGGAATGTAAAAAGACGAAACCGCTTCTTAAAGAGCT
>CAMGRB010000021.1 GCA_946061315.1 uncultured Clostridia bacterium
GACCTTGTATAAAAAGTCCCTTTCAGATTTGTTTTTTACTGCTCAAAGACCGAGAACTGCGGCGCCGACGATACCCGCGTCGTTTCCGAGCTCGGCTATCTTTATTTCGGTCTGATTGTCCTTGCCCTTGGTGTAGGTTTCCTTGAATACCTTTTCAACAAGAGGCTTTAAGAGATAATCTCTTTCGTTGCACACTCCGCCGCCTATCGAGAGCACGTTCGGCTGGAATATATTTATTATGTTGGCAACTCCGGTGGCGAGATAACTTATGTACTCGTCTACTATCTCCTTGCCGACCTCGTCGCCCTGCTTCATAGCGGAGAAGGCAACTCTTGCGTTTACGTTGTTAAGGTTGCCGTCTATCATTTCTTCAATCATAGTACGGCGGCCTTGCTCTCTCGCTTTTATAAGGTGCTCCTTCGTCATATTGGTAAGACCGGTTGCCGAGCTGTAGGTTTCCCAACAGCCGCGTCTGCCGCAGGTGCATTGTTTGCCGTCTTTTTCAATTACTATATGACCAAGCTCCGCACCGGCAAAATTAAAGCCGGAATAAACCTGACCGTTTAACACTATTCCGCCACCGAGCCCCGTGCCGAGCGTTATCATAACGGAATATTCCGATCCTTTTGCCGCGCCCGCTATAGCCTCTGCTTTAGCCGCCGCATTTGCGTCGTTTTCTATAAGGACCTTCTTTACGCCGAGATGCTTTTTAAGAAGCTCTGCAATAGGGAAGTTAAGAAACGGCAGGTTGTTTGCGTATTCCACAACTCCGGTTTTGGAATTTGCCGTACCGGGCGTAGCTATACCCGCGTACTCTATATCGTCAATTGTAAGACCACATTCCGAAACGATCCTTTTGCAAAGGGAAGCCATATCCTTTACGATTTCCTCGCCGTCCCTTGAAGCGAGAGTGGGAACGCTGCCTTTCTTTATTATTTTGCAGTCGCCGTTTACAACTCCCGCGGCTATGTTCGTGCCGCCGAGATCTATACCGAGATAGTACATAAATGCTTTTCCTCCGAGGCAAAAATATTTCACACGTTAATTATAATGTTTTTCAAACGAAAAGTCAAGCGATAATACGCGATTTCAAAAAAATTCTTTCGTGGGCAAAATGCGTCGGTTTGGAACTTCACAAACAATTCACATTTTTCACATTTTGCAAATTTTTTTGATGTTTGTGAATGTAGCACAAATGCCTACCATGATTTTTGTATAAGGTGCACAATGCATAAAAATTATTTTTTAACTATAATTTTTCTTATTTATCCCTTAAATTCCTCTAAACAAAACGGTTTGCGACTTTTGTCTTTGATTTTATAAATAAATTTCAAACGGAAAAGACGCACCATATTAGTCAAATGCCTATCATAAATATTTGCCCGATAAAACCTCTTTTAATTTCTTCATATAACAGTTGCGCTTGACTTTGTGATTTTTGTGTGATAGAATGGTTTATACATTAAAAATATAGGCGCATAAGCGCAATAATTTTCAAAGCCGCCCCGGAGGCGGCAAGCAAAAAACCGAAAACGGAGGATTTCTTATGAAAAAAAGAGCGACGAGGGTGATGGCTCTCCTGATGGGAATTATGATGCTGATGTCGGCATTTGTAATACCCGTTTCCGCATCCTCGACAGGCGGCGGCACCGAAGGTGAGCCGAAGAAAAACGTATCTTCAATATCGGACGTTGAGGAGGTTCTCAACTCGATAACCTACTCGGAGTACAGAAAGAAGTACGCCGAGGTTGCCAAGGGCACGGGCGAGTACGTGATAAACGCCACGGACTACGACACCGAAAAAACCACGGCAAAGGTCGAGGTGAAGGACGAATATTACGGAGAGACAAACGTACTCATGACGCCCGAGCTCGGCTCGGTAACGTGGAACGTCAATATTGAAAAGGCAGGCTTTTATCTCATCGAGATAGAGTACTGTCAGGTCGTCGGAAAGACGAACTCGATAGAAAGGATATTCTCGTTAAACGGTACCGTTCCTTTTTCCGAGGCGCGCTCCGTTGTCCTTAACAAGACGTGGGTTTACGACTACGTAATTGACGAAAACGGCAATGAAACCTTCAAGACCGATAAAAACGGCAACGACATACGTCCGTCGGTTATAGAGAGCCCCGAATGGACCGTATATGCCCTTCGCGATTCGGACGGATATTATATCGACCCGCTTGAGTTTTATTTTAACGCGGGCGAGAACACGATAACGCTCGAGAGCTCGAGAGAATCAATGGCGATAAAGTCGATAACCGTTCGCCCTTACGACGAGCCCGTTTCGTACGAGGAATACCTCAAAATTCACGGCGACCCCGAATCGAACAGACCCTCGTCCTCCGCAACGATAAAGATAGAAGCGGAGAACGCAGGCAAGGTATCTCACGTAACAATGTACCCCGTATATGACAGGACCTCGTCAATAACGAGCGGTCTTACGGGTGAGCAGTCCGCCAAGGTAACGAGATTCAACACGTTCGGAAAAGAGCAATGGCAAAACGTCGGCGAGTGGGTCGAGTACGAAATAGACGTCACGGAGGACGGCTACTACGGAATAGCCTTCCGTTTCAGACAGTCGCTTTTAAGCGGTATGTACGTATCCCGCAGGGTCTACGTAGACGGCGAGGTACCGTTTGCCGAGGCGGCTACGTGCCAGTTTAACTACACGGATAAGTGGCAGGTACAGTATCTCGGAAGCAACGGTACGGAATTTGAGTTCTATCTCACCAAGGGTAAGCACACAATAAGGTTCGAGGCAGTCCTCGGAGATATGGGCGAGCAGATAAGCAAGGTAAACGACACGCTTACCAATATCAACGCCTGCTACCTTGAAATAATAAAACTCACGGGAAGCAACCCCGATAAAAACCGTACGTACGGATTTTCAAGAGTAATGCCGAAGGTATTGCAGACGATGCTGCGCGAATCCTCAAACCTTCAGAACATATACGACTACCTTGTTGCAAAGGTGGGCAGAGGTGAAAAGACCGCAACGGTAGAGCAGCTTAAAAACCTCCTTTACGAAATGGGCTACGACGAGGAGAACATAGCGAAGGATTTAAGCAGATTCAAAACGAACATAGGTTCTCTCGGAACGTGGATAAACAGCGTAAAATCTCAACCCCTCCAGGTTGACTACGTACTCATTCAGTCAAAGAACGAGGCACTCCCCAAGGCAACCTCGAACTTCTTCCAGTCAATGTGGTACGAAATAAAGCTGTTCTTCTCGAGCTTTTCAACGGATTATAACTCGTTCGGCGTCAGCGAAACCGCCGGGGAAACCAAGACCGTCGAGGTATGGCTTGAAAGCGGTCGAGATCAGGCACTCATCATAAGAAACCTCATTGATAACGAATTTACCCCCGAATCAAATATAGCGGCTAACTTAAAGCTCGTATCGGCGGGCACGCTTTTGCCTTCCGTTCTTGCGGGCGTCGGCCCCGACGTATCGCTCTTTGCGGGAAGCACAACGATTATAGACTATGCGCTCCGTCACGCCGTCGTACCTCTTAACGAGTTTATAGAAAAAGACGCGGGCATTCTTTCGCAGTTTCCCGAGGCTGCAATGATACCGCTTACGCTTTACGAATACGACGTTGATACGGACACAACGACGTCAACGTATTACGCACTCCCCGATTCACTCACGTTCCCGATGATGTTCTACCGCAAGGATATACTCGCATCACTCGGACTTGAGGTGCCGAAGACGTGGGACGATCTTCTTGCAATGATACCGGTGCTTCAATACAACAATATGGAGCTTGGTATTGCAAACGACATATACACCTTCATATACCAGAGTGGCAACGAGGCGTATGCCGACCACGGTATGAGAATAAACTTTGACAGCACGGGAGTTCTGAACGCCTTTACAAAGCTTTGTAATATGTACACGCAGTATTCGCTCCCCTATACCTACGATTTTGCAAACCGTTTCCGTACGGGCGAGATGCCTATAGGAATATCGGCATACACCTCGTGTAACCAGCTTTCCGTATTCGCATCGGAGCTTTCGGGACTCTGGACGTTCGTTCCGTTGCCCGGCTACGAGCTTACGGACGACGAGGGCAACACCTACATAAACAACTGCGCAATAGCGGGAGTTACGGGCTGCATAATGTTAAACGGCTGCGAGGACAAAGCGTCCGCGTGGGAATTTATGAAGTGGTACACCGCAAAGGACTTCCAGGCTGCGTACGCAAATGAAATCGTGTCGATAGTCGGTATAGCGTCAAGACCTGCAACGGCAAATTCCGAGGCTTTGGCAGAATTGCCGTGGACGACGGAGGAAGCGACCAACATACTCGCTCAATTTGACAACCTTACCGCAGTTCCCAACTATCCGGGAAGCTACTATCTTGCCCGTTACGTAAACTTCGCGTTCCTCGCGGCTTACAACGACGGTAAAGACCCTGCAGACGCTCTGCTCGGATACGTTAATACAATAAATAAGGAAATAACCCGAAAGAGAAAAGAATTCGGAATGGATTATCTCGAAATCGGAGAAACACTCGACCAACTGAAAGCGAAGAAAGCGCTTCAGGAAATGAATTGACGGTAAAATACTGTTTAAGGAGAAATCTAAATGGAAGAACGCAAAGATAATAATGAAAATAGCGTTGAAATCGACGAAACGGAAGCGTTGACCGAAGCGGAAAACGATCCCGCCGTCGAAGATATGCCAAGCGATTTACATACCGATAATAGTGTTGCCGAAGAAAAAGATATGCCCGAGGCAAGCGCGCCGACGGCAAAGAAAAAAGCGGTGGCGAGGAAGGATATGACGGCGCTTCAATGGACGTGGCACGAGATGAAGCGCAATAAGGTAGCTTACCTTATGATAGCGCCGTTTATGCTCGTATTCCTCACCTTCACGGTATTTCCCGTAGTGCTTTCCATAATTTTGAGCTTCACCTCGTTCAATATGCTCGAGATGAACTCCGATATGTGGATATGGTTTGATAACTACACAAGGCTTTTCTTCGATGACGACGTATTTCTTCTGGCGTGCAAAAATACGCTTGTATTCGCAACAATAACGGGACCTGTATCGTATATGCTCTCGTTCCTCGTTGCATGGTTTATAAACGAGCTTTCGCCGAGAATAAGGTCGTTCGTTACGCTCATATTCTACGCACCGTCCTTTTCGGGCTCCCTCTACGTTATATGGTCAACTCTGTTTTCGGACGACTCATACGGCTGGGTAAACGGTACGCTGCTTGACCTCGGGCTCATAGACGAGCCTATTCTGTGGTTTCACAACGAAGACTACGCTATGACGCTTTGTATAGTGGTGGCTCTGTGGATGTCACTCGGTACCGCATTCCTTTCGTTCATAGCGGGACTTCAGACTATGAACAGGAGCCTCTTTGAAGCGGCGGCGGTTGACGGAATCAAGAACAGGTGGCAGGAGCTTTGGTACATAACATTGCCGTCGATGAAGCCGCAGCTTATGTTCGGTGCGGTAATGTCGATAACCGGCTCGTTCGGCTTCGGCGGAGTAGTTACCGCCCTGTGCGGATTCCCGTCGGTCAACTATTCGTGTCATACGATAATGCACTGCCTTGAGGACTACGGCTCTCAAAGGTGGGAGGTCGGATACGCGTCCTCAATAGCGGTCGTGCTCTTTTTCATAATGATAGGAGCCAACATACTCGTAAATAAAATGTTATCGAAGGTGGGACAGTGATATGCAGAGAGTGCAGAAAATGAGAGTAAGAAAGCATCAGGTCGTCCTTAACCGTTCGGTAGGAGGAGATACGGGAATATTCGTATTCCTCGCAATAATGGGAGTATTTATGTTTCTCCCTATGGTTTACGTAATAATGCAGTCGTTAAAACCGCTTGACGAGCTCTGGATGTTCCCGCCGAGGTTTTACGTTCAGAACCCGACGTTAAAGAACTTCGGTGACCTGTTCAGCCTGTTAAGTGACTCCTGGGTGCCTTTTTCAAGGTACATATTCAACACCGTAATAATAACGGCGGCAGGAACGTTCGGTAACCTTTTGTTCTCGTCGCTCGCGGCGTACGCGATGGCAAAGATACCCTTCCCGGGAAGAAAGTTTGCATTCAAGACGGTACAGCTTTCGCTTATGTTTACCCCTACGGTAACGTCGATAGCAAACTTCCTCACCCTTTCAACGTTAGGGCTTCTTGATAACCTTCTGGCATTGATAATTCCCGCATGGGGCTCCACGATGGGACTTTATCTTATGAAGCAGTTTATGGACTCCTCAATATCCAACGACGTGCTTGAAAGTGCGCGCCTTGACGGATGCGGAGAGTTCAGAACGTTCTGGACGATAGCTATGCCGATGGTTAAACCGGGCTGGCTCACGCTTATAGTTTTCTCATTCCAGGGACTTTGGCAGATGGGCTCGTCCATATACATATACAGCGAGCAGTTCAAAACCCTTAACTACGCAATAAGCCAGATAACCGCAGGCGGTATAGCCCGTGCAGGCGCCGCGGCGGCAGGAACGGTCCTTATGATGATAGTTCCGATAGTCGTATTCTTAATATCGCAGAGCAACATTATAGAAACGATGGCGTCCAGCGGTATGAAGGATTAAGGAGGAAATATGAAAAGATTATTAAAAATAGTATCCTTTGTATTTGTACTCCTTATGATATTTGCAACGGGTGCATCGGCATCAACTCCGTATTCGACCTACACGTATTCGATACTCGGAGAAACGATGAGCTCGCCGCACGCTTACGTGCCGGACGTTATGATGAACTCGGCTTCGCTCGGGCTTGAGGTACCGCTTTCACAGCCTACCGACATAGAGGCAGACAAGGACGGTAACATCTACATAACGGACAAGGGCAACAACAGAATAGTAGTAACGGATAAATATTATGAAGTAAAATACATAATATCAGACTTTGTAAACGAGCACGGAGTAGACGACAGAATGAGCTCTCCGACCTCGACCTTCGTCGTAAACGACGGTGACTGTACGAACGAGGAGTGCAACGGACTTTACGTCTGTGACACCTTTAACAGCCGTTTGCTCGTGTTCGATCTTGAAACGGGAGAATACATAAAGTCGATAGCCAAGCCGGAGTCCGAGCTTTTCGGAGCCGACGCAAGATATTCCCCGATAAGCTGCGTCGTCGATAAATACGGAAGTATATACGTCGTTTCGCAGGATACCACCGAGGGTATTATAGTAATGACCTCGAGGGGAGAATTTATAAACTTCATAGGTGCGCCCAAGGTAACGGTATCCGCGCTTGACGCACTCAAACAGATGATAAGCCCGGGTGCCGCGAACAACTTAACGTTCGTTCCGACGACCTACATAAGCCTCGATATAGACACGGGCGCAGGTCAGGATCAGGGCGGCGAGCTTATATACGCAACCATAATCTTCACCTCCGACGACCATTCAAACCAGGAGGCGCAGCTTGTCAGCAAGAGCAGTGACTATTCACCCGTAAGGCTGTTAAACGCCAAGGGCGCGGACATAATGAACCGTAACGGTTTCTTCGCTCCTTCGGGAGAGGTTGCCGTAATGTCGAGTGTCAAAAAGACCGCATCGAATAAGGATACTTATACGGGTGTATCCAACATAGCGGACGTAACCAGCGGACCGAACGGCGTATGGTCCATAATAGACAGCGAAAGATCAAAGGTATATACCTACGACCACGACGGTAACCTGCTTTACGCATTCGGCGACAAGGGCATCCAGCTCGGTAACGTGCAAGGCGCTTCGGCTATAACGTACCAGGGCACGAACATAATAGTCCTTGACGGAAAGTCGAACTCGTTCACCGTTTACAGACGTACCGATTACGGAGATCTTCTCGACCAGGCAATTTACTATCAGAATCAGCGCGATTTTGACACCGCCGTCAAGTATTGGCGCGAGGTGCTCACGAGAAACAATAACTTTGATACCGCATACGTTGCAATAGGAAAAGCATACTACCGCAGCGGCGAATACGAAAAAGCCATAGAATATTATCAGAATGCTTACGATACCGAGAATTACGCTACGGCGTTCAAGGAAGTACGTAAGGAAAAGATGGAAAAGCTGTTCATCTTTTTGATAATCGGCATAGTCATCGTCGTAATTCTCCTTGCAAAGTGGTTCAAGTACGTGGGCAAGGTAAACAAGAGGGCACAACACAAATCGGGACGCAGGACTCTTTGGGAGGAGCTGTTGTACGGCTTCCACTTAATGTTCCATCCGTATGACGGATATTGGGACTTGAAACACGAAAAGAGAGGCTCTGTGCGTGCGTCCGTCATATTCATAGCCCTTACGATACTTGCGTTTTTCTATCAGTCGTTTGGAACGGGATACTACTCCAATCCTCTCGGCAACGCGTATTCGGGCTTCTTCGCACAGATAACCTCGGTACTCATTCCTCTGTTCTTATGGATAATATCCAACTGGTGCTTCACAACGTTGTTTGACGGAGAGGGAAGCTTCAAGGATATATTCGTAGCAACGTCGTATGCGTTGTTCCCGGTACCTGCGCTCGTAATCATTTCGACAATTCTTACAAACGTCTTTGTCGGAAGCGAAACGCAGATATGCACTATGCTCGTTTCAATAGCGTACATATGGATGGGACTTCTCATCGTCATGGGAATGCAGGTAACACACGATTATTCGATGGGCAAGAACATACTCACGGTAATTGCCACCATAGTCGGTATGGTAATTATAATGTTCATAGCCTTGTTGTTCACAACGCTTATTCAGAAGATGGTTGCACTCGTAACGACCATAATAAGCGAATTAAGCTACAGGTAACGGGAGGGAAAGTCAATGAAAAAGAGAATAATATCGGCTATCCTTGCCGTAATAATGGTGTTTAGCTTTGCCGGCATCTTTTCGGTAGGCGCGGCGGGCACGGATCTCAAGTTTGCAAACGAGGAAGAAAAGCTCGCTTCAATGACTCTTGCCGCCACCTCGGACAACGGGGAAATACAGCTTTACTACGCTGCCGAAACGGGCGAAATAGCCGTAAAGAACACAAAAACGGGAGATATATACCTCTCCAATCCCTATGACGTAAATCAAAAGGGAATATCGGACTCGACGGAGAGGGGCAAATATCTTTCACAAATCATAGTAGACTACAGGTACGTAACTCAAAACTGGGCGGGAACGTATTACAGCTACAAGGACGCAACTCTTTGCAACCAGATGGAAATAACAAAAACCGACAAGGGCTTATCGGTAAGATACCTGCTCGGCGAGGTTGAAAAAGAGCTTATTCTTCCGCTTGAAATATCCGAGGAAACGCTTCAGAATATACTCGGCAGAATAGAGGACGATTACGACAGAGAGTTCGTCGAGTCAATGTACTCTCCGAAAAAGTCCTCCGGCGAGATGAAGCTCTATATGGTGAGCGTTGCAAACCAGAGGAGCAGAATTTACGCCGCCTCCGTTATAGAGAGCGTCGGCTTCACTCTTGACGACGTCCATGCGGAGTACGACAAGATAGGCTACGCAAGGACCGACAGAGAAGTACCTCAGTTCGACATCACGGTAGATTATACCGTAACGAACGACGGATTTACGGTCAATATAGACGCTTCCAAAATATCGTACGATATGAGCAAGTACTACATAACGTCCATGGTAGTTCTTCCGTTTTTCTCATCGGCAGACAGGACGGACACGGGATATAACTTTATCCCCGACGGAAGCGGCGCGATCGTCAGATTTGAGGACGTCGTTGCAAAAAGCTCTCTTGACAGTATAGTAGGAACCGTTTACGGTAACGACTTTGCGTACTACAACGTGTCGGCAAAGAATATGGAGCAATACGTTTTCCCCGTATTCGGACTTTCAAACACGACCGACAAAAAAGGATTTTTCGCAATAATAGAGGACGGAGATGCGATGAGCAACGTCGTATCTGCTCACTCCTCGCTTTATCATTCCGCATATGCAACCTTCAATCTTCTTGCAACCGATACTTACGACCTTGCCGATTCGTTCTCCAGCGGAGTTACGGACAGTAAGGAAATAACGGTCAGGGCGGAGGATATATACAGAGGTAATTGCCGCATAAGATATTCGGTGCTTACCGCAAAGGAAAAAGCCGAGGCAAACTCCATAAGCTCGTACTACGATGCAAGCTATATAGGAATGGCGAAATACTACAGAGATTATCTCATTTCCAAGGGCGCGATAAGCAAGTTTACAAGCGTCGACGATAAAGCCAAGGTATTTTTCGAGGTTTTCGGTTCCTGTAAGGCAGAGGAGAAGTTCCTCACCTTCCCGATAACCGTCAATAAAGAGCTTACGACGTTTGAGGACGTAAAGACCATACACAAGGAGCTCTCCGATGCGGGAATAGGCAATATGAGCTTTATCCTTACGGGCTTTGCAAACGGAGGACTTAACTCCTATTATCCCACCTCGATAAAATGGCAGAAGGTGCTCGGAGGCAAGGCAGGCTTTACTGACCTTCTCTCATACGCTTCCGAAAACGGAATCGAGATAGCACCCAATATTGACTTTACTTATACAAAAACGAGCAAATTCAAGGCGTTTAGCGGATTCAGCCTCAAAAAGAACGGCGCGCAGACGCTTGACGGAAGATATACGACAAGGCGTAACTACGACCCGGCGCTTCAGTTGTTCGTCCGCACGGGAGGAATTGCAATTTCAAGCGGCTCCTATCAGTATGCTTACGATAAATTCTATTCCTCGATTTCGGAATATTCCGATCTTAAATTCCTCGCGGTAAGAACGCTTGCTTCCGACGTAAACTCCGACTTCGATAAGGACGATATCTATTTAAGACAGGCTTCGCTGGAAAACACCGTCGAGATGTTAAAGAAACTTACGGGAGAGAACGGGAACAACGCCTACACTCTTATAGGAGATAAAGGAAACGCTTACGCACTTCCGTATTTCAAGTCACTTCTCAACGTATCGCTCGAGAGTAGCAGAGTCCTCACCGAGAGCGAGTCGGTTCCGTTTATAGGCATCGTGCTTCACGGCTCCGTAAACTTTGCCGGCAACGCAATCAATATGGAGGGTGACGAGAGATATGCTTTCTTGAAATCTCTCGAAAACGGTTCGTCGCTTTACTATACCGTCGCTATGCAAAACGTTGAAACGCTCAAGTTCAACTATACGTACAGCAAGTATTACTCCGTAAAGTACGAAACGTGGAAGGATAAAATAATCGAAACGTACAACGAGTACAACGCTCTCATGAGCAGCAAGCAAAATCAGTATATAACCGAGCACGAGTTTTTGAATACGAAATACGGCTTTGACGTAAAGAGGAGCGAGGACGGTAAAGCTCTCGACAACTCACGCATAGTCAGGGTTGAGTACGAAAACGGCGAAGGCTTCATTCTCAACTACAATTCGTATGACGTAACCGTGGTCTATGAGGGAACGACGTACAACATAGAAAGCCTCGGATATATCGCATATTCAAATAATTGAGGAAGGAGGGAACCTTATGGAAACAAATGAATTAAATAAACAGCCAAAGGAAAGAAGACGCATTTATCTTAAATATGAAAGCGGCGCATCCCTCCAGACCTCCGAGGACGGAGTAAAACGTCTTGCTCTTGCCCGCAACGTTGAAAAAGAAAAAGCGATAGCGCAGGCAGCAGCTCAAGAGGAACTTGCACAAGAAGAAGAGCTTGTACAAGAAGAGCTGGTACAGGAAGAAGAGCTTGTACAAGAAGAACCCGTACAGGAGGAAGAACCCGTACAGGAAGAGGAACCCGCGCAGGAGGAAGAGCCCGCACAAGAGGAAATAGCACCGGTAGTGGTAGCGGCGCAGGAGGAATCGGTTCAGGTGACAGA
>CAMGRB010000022.1 GCA_946061315.1 uncultured Clostridia bacterium
ATCACGTACTTTGAAAAAAGAAAGTTTTTCTTATAATATTTTTTATAAATTTATTGATATTGGCATATTTTTCTGTTAAAATATAAGGTAACGGACAAGTATGCCTTTTTTTCATACAACAAGGAGTGATTTTTATGAAGCGTATTGCGTTTGTCGGAGGTATGGTATTTAACTCCGACTCGGAAACTTTCGTTTCGTGCAATATTTTATGCGACGACGGGTTTATAACGGATCTTACAAGATCGGACGTGCCGTACGGTTATGAAATCGTAAGAGTTGACGGCAAATATATAATTCCAGGCCTCGTTGACGTACACACGCACGGTATAAGCGGTTATGATTTCAATTATGCCTCGGAGGAGGATATGTCCAAAATGCTTGCAGATTATGCAAGACAGGGCACCACCTCCGTAATGGCTACGCTCGCCTCGCAGACAATGTCGAAGCTTATGAACTCGATTTTTTCCATAAATCAGATGAGATTGCGCGCAAAAACGGGTTGTGCGTCCATTCTCGGCGTTCATCTTGAGGGCAGATACCTGAATCCCGATATGAGAGGATGCCACTCGTCCGATTTGCTTGCAAAGCCGAACGTTGACGAGCTTTGCTCGCTCGCGTTTGCCATGATGCCGCCTCCGCTTCATTTTTCGATAGCTCCCGAGCTTGACGGGGCGGACGCATTTATAAGGAAGGCGCGCGAGTTCGGCGCAACCGTCGGAATTGCGCACACAAACTCGACCTATGAGCAGGCGGAGCACGCTCTTTTGATGGGCGCAACTTCGTTTACGCACACGTTCAACGCCATGACGAAAATACATCATCGCTCCCCAGGCTGTGCGGTATGTGCGCTTGACTCGGATGACGCTTATGCGGAAATAATATGCGACGGGGAGCACGTTCATCCCGCCATGGTAAAGCTCGCTTACAAATCGAAGCCAAGCGACAGGCTTGTGCTCGTTACCGATTCTATGGCGGCAACCGCCTCTCCCGACGGAGAGTATGAAATTGCGGGAACGAAGGTATACGTAAGCGGCGGGCGCGCAACCGACGTTTCGGGAACGCTTGCGGGAAGCACGCTTACCATGTTCCGTGCGCTTACAAATATGATGGACTTTTGCGATATTTCGTTAAACGAGGCGATAAAATACGCAACCGTAAATCCCGCCGCTATGATAGATGCGGACGCGGTCGGCAAAATAGCAAGATGCTACCGCGCGGATTTTATCACGCTTGACGATATAAACAATCCCGAAATAGACACGGTCTACGTCGGTGGCGAAAAGGTATTTTAAGGAGATAAGGTAGATATGGAAAAGGAAAAATTTTATTTGACAACTGCTATTGCATACGCGTCACGCAAGCCGCATTTCGGCAACACCTACGAGGCTATAATGTCCGACGCGGTGGCAAGATATAAAAGGCAAAGAGGCTTTGACGTCCGCTTTATGACGGGCACGGACGAGCACGGACAGAAAATTCAGGATCTTGCAAAGGATGCGGGAATTTCTCCGAAGCAGTACGTTGACAATATTTCCTCGGAAATAAAGGGCATATGGGATACGATGAACGTATCGTACGACTATTTTATCCGCACGACTGACGAAAATCACGAAAAAGCGGTACAGCATATTTTCAAAAAGCTGTACGACAAGGGCGATATATACAAGGGATATTACGAGGGCATGTACTGCACGCCTTGTGAGTCCTTTTTCACCGAAACCCAGCTTGTTGACGGGAAATGCCCCGACTGCGGACGCGAGGTTGTAAAAACACGCGAGGAAGCGTACTTTTTCAAGATGAGCAAGTATGCTCCGAAGCTTCTCGAATATATAGAAACGCATCCCGATTTTATAAAGCCCGAGGCAAGAAAGAAAGAGATGATAAACAATTTCTTAAAGCCCGGACTTCAGGACCTTTGCGTATCGAGAACGTCGTTTGACTGGGGTATACCCGTAACCTTTGACCCGAAGCACGTAACTTACGTGTGGATAGACGCTCTGTCCAACTATATAACGGGGCTTGGGTATGATCCCGACAACGAAAAGCAACCCGAGCTTTTTGAAAAGTATTGGCCTGCCGATGTTCATATAATAGGCAAGGATATAGTTAGATTCCACACGATATACTGGCCCATTATGTTGATGGCGCTCGATCTGCCTCTGCCGAAGCAGGTTTTCGGTCACCCGTGGTTCAATTTCGGTGCGGATAAAATGTCAAAATCAAAGGGCAACGTAATTTATGCGGACGAGCTTGCAAAGCGTTTCGGCGTTGACGGAGTAAGATACTATGCTTTAAGCGAGATGCCGTATGCAAACGACGGAAGCATAACGTATGAAAATATAATCAACCGTAACAATATGGACCTTGCAAACAATCTCGGCAACCTTGTAAAGAGAACGCTTGCGATGACGGAAAAATATTTTGACGGAGTTGTCCCCGCACCCGAGGGAGAGGAAGAGCTTGACAAGGACCTTAAAGCGACGGTAAAGACGTCGATTGAGCGCTTTGAGGCTCTTATGGACGATTTCAGAATTGCGGACGCGGCAGAGGTTGTGTTCTCGATGCTCAGCCGCGCAAACAAGTATATTGACGAAACGATGCCGTGGGTTCTTGCAAAGGACGAGAGCAGGAAGGGTCGTCTTGCAACGGTGATTTACAATCTGCTCGAAACAATAAGAATAGGTGCGGTACTTCTTTATCCGTTTATACCCGACACGTCGGATTCTATAATGAAACAGCTTAACACCTCGTTAAACACCTACGATTCGATTGCAGAGTTCGGAGCGCTCGAGCCCGGCAAAAAGATAGGCGAGGCGGTAGTTCTTTTCTCAAGAATAGACGAGGAAAAGATGCTCTCCGAGATAGATGCCGAGAGAGAGGCTGCCGCAAAAGAAGCACAAAAGCCCGAAAAGCCCGAGGGTTGCGCCGAGATTACCATAGACAACTTTATGGGCGTGGAGCTTCGCACGGCAGAGATAAAAGAATGCGAAAAGGTACCGAAGGCGAAAAAGCTCTTAAAGTTAAAAGTCGACCTCGGATATGAAACAAGGCAGATAGTTTCGGGAATTGCAAAGTTTTACGAGCCTGCCGACCTTATAGGCAAAAAGGTTATAATAGTTGCAAATCTTGCGCCCGCAACGCTTTGCGGAATAAAGAGCGAGGGGATGCTTTTGGCATCAGGCGAGGAAACCGTACGGGTTGTATTTCTCGACAAGGACACGCCAAACGGCGAAAGAGTGAGATAACTTCTCTTTCGACAAATTTTGCAAAGGATAAAAAATGAAACTTTTTGACACCCACGCCCATTGTGACGACGAAAGAATAGAAAAGGAATACAAAAACGGAACGGAAGGTCTTATAACGGACTGTCTTGGCGCAAATATCGGCAATATTGTCAACATAGGCACGAATTATAAGAACTCGAAGCGCTCGGTTGAGCTTGCCGAAAAATTCGATGGAGTTTACGCCGCCGTTGGTATTCACCCGTCGGACTGCCAGGCAATAGATTACGGGGCGGAAAGGGCGATTTCAGAAATTGAAGAGCTTCTTTCCCACCCAAAAGTCATAGCGATAGGCGAAATAGGGCTTGATTATCATTACGACGACACGGACAGGGAGCGTCAGCTTCTTTATTTCAGGTTGCAGATGGAGCTTGCCAAAAAGTACGGTATGACGGTTATAATACACGACAGAGATGCGCACGGCGACTGTATGGAGGTTGTGCGTGAGTTTCCCGAGGTCAAAGGAATTTTCCACAGCTTCAGCGGAAGCGCCGAGATGGCAAGGGAGCTTTGCAAAATGGGGTGGTACGTTTCTTTTTCGGGAACGGTGACTTTCAAAAACGCATTGAAGCCGAAGGAGGCGTGCGTGGCGGTTGACGAGGACAAAATTCTTGTTGAAACGGACTCTCCGTATCTGCCACCCGTGCCGCACAGAGGTGAGATAAATGTCCCCTCTTACGTGGAGTTTACCGCCCGTGAGATAGCAAAGTTACGCGGAATATCGTTTGACGAAATGGTAAGGATAACGAACGAGAACGCGAAAAGAGTATTCGGAATAAAAGAATAAAATACTTCCGTAATATAGGAAAGCTCAAAATCATATAATTACACGGGGTGATTATATGAGCGAGAAAAAACCGTTTTTATATACGTTGTTTTTTGCCGCGGCGTCGCTTGCCGCAATATTTATAATTCTTTCTCTGGCGTTTTCGTTCAGAAGCTTAATTGAAAAGAGGAAAAGCTCCTCCTCCCTTCCCGCTTCGACAAATTCCGCGCGCATGACGATAGTTATAGACGCGGGTCACGGCGGAGAGGACGGCGGTGCCGTAGCAGATGACGGAACGCTTGAAAAGGACCTTAATCTTCAGATTTCAAAGCTCCTTTGTGCGCTTTACGAGTTAAACGGAGTGCCCGTCAGAATGACGAGAGAAACCGACACTATGCTTTACGACCACTACGGAGATCTTGAAGACTACAAAGGGCAGAAAAAACTTTACGACCTTACAAACAGAATAAAAATAGCGGAAGAATACGAAAATCCCGTCTATATCGGGATACATATGAACAAATTTCCGCAAAAGAAATACAGCGGGCTGACGGTTTATTATTCAAAGAACAATCAGGACAGTTATCTGCTTGCCGCCTCGGTGCACGATTTTAACAAAATGTATCTGCAACCCGGCAATAGGCGTGAGATAAAATGCGCCGATTCGTCAATTTTCATACTTGACAACATAAAGTGCCCGTCCGTTCTTGTCGAGTGCGGTTTTGTGTCAAACGACGAGGAACTCGCTCTCCTTAAAGATGAAAAATATCAGTGCAAGTTGGCGCTTGTGCTGTTTTCCTCCTCTATGGCTTTTTACTCTTAACCGAAAGTGAAGGATATTAAAATGAAAGAAAAAACGGTTTTCGTCTGCTCGGAATGTGATTATCAAAGTCCGAAGTGGCTCGGCAGATGCCCGTCATGCGGGAAATGGAACACATTCGAGGAAGAAACTTATACTCCGGCACCTAAGTCGTCGAAAAATCCGAGGGCATCCGCTCTTAGCGACGGCTCGTCCCCCGTTTTGTTCGACGAGATGGAAGTGCCCGAATATATACGCTCCTCAACGGGAATAAAGGAACTTGACAGGGTGCTCGGCAACGGTATAGTGTCGGGTTCCGTAATATTGCTCGCGGGTGAACCCGGTATCGGAAAATCGACGCTGCTTATGCAGATATGCTCGAAAATTCCCTCAAAAATACTTTACGTATCGGGAGAGGAATCAAAGGGGCAGTTAAAACTCCGCGGAGAGAGGCTCGGCATAAACGGTGCCAACACCTATTTTCTTACGGAAACGGACGTCGATATAATACTCGAGCATACGGACAAGTTAATGCCCGACGTTATGATAATAGACTCAATACAGACGATGTTTGACAGAAATTCTACGTCGATACCCGGCAGTATAAATCAGATAAAGGAATGCTCGGTAAAGTTCATATCAAAGGCAAAGAGCAAGGGGATATCAATAATTCTTGTCGGTCACGTAAACAAGGAAGGAATTATAGCGGGGCCGAAAATTCTTGAGCATATGGTTGACGCCGTACTTTATTTCGAGGGTGAACGTATGCAGTCATACCGGATAATAAGGGCAATTAAAAACCGCTTCGGCTCGACAAATGAAATCGGAGTTTTTGAGATGACGGACAAGGGGCTAATAGAAGTGCCAAACCCGTCGGAAATGCTCCTTTCGGGGCGCCCCGTCGGAGTTTCGGGCAGCTGTGCCGTATGTGTGATGGAGGGAACACGCCCGATAATTGCGGAAATACAAGCGCTTGTCACCCCGACAACGTTTCCTGCACCGAGGCGTACCTCAAACGGCTTTGATTACAACAGGCTTTGCCTTTTGCTTGCCGTGCTTGAAAAGAGGCTCGGACTTAAATTTTCGTCCTGCGATATATATATAAACGTGGTAGGCGGCTTGCACCTTGACGAGCCGTCGATAGATCTTGCGGCGTCGCTCGCCCTTATATCGAGTATTCGCGATATACCCGTGCCGCAAAACGTTTTAGCTATGGGCGAGGTCGGGCTTGCCGGAGAGTGCCGCTCGATTTCCGATATACAAAAGAGAATAAACGAATCGTGGCGCCTCGGATTCGATACGATAGCCCTGCCCGACAAAAACGTCAACGAAAACGTAAAAATCCCCGACGGAGTATCGGTTATTCCGATAAAAAGCGTCTATGACGCTCTCTCGCTTTTCAAAAAGTAAAAAGATAAATATTTTCACACAAGAAAACAAATGCTCGGCAAAGCGGCGGGAGCAAGCCGCCCGCCCTACGAAATAAATGGCGCAATCTTTGCCGAATGCATCTATCCCGTTAAAATTCAAAGGCTGTTGCAAATTTAATTTGCAACAGCCCTCAACTTTAAGGGGATAGGCGGATTTAGGCGAGATGCGTTGTTCTTCGCCCTGTTAAGCCGTACTTGGTACGGTGAAGGGCGAAAACGGCGCAAGAAAAAGTCATAGAATGGAGAAATTCGTTAGAATTTCAACCTTATTATTTTTTCTCATTTACTGACTGCACAAAAAAGTAGGAGGCGGATTTACACCCGTCCTCATTTATTTTTGGGAAAACCGACTTTTTCGGTGTCGGCAAATTCGGCAGCCCCGATTTTTATGTCTGTTTCGGGCAATAATACATATAATGTTAGAGCAATGAAAAATTAAAGGAGGCATTATATGTGTTCTATATGCGGAACGGTTGATTTTATAAATCCGTCACTTGATGAAAAGACCGTTTCTCGAATGAATCTGTCGATGAAGCACAGGGGTCCCGACGAGAGTGATTTATTCTCGGACAAAAACGTCTGCTTCGGGCATAACAGGTTAAGCGTTATGGACGTGGAAAACGGTCACCAGCCGATGTCCGTTATCTACGGTAACAAAAAATACACGATAGTTTACAACGGCGAGATATACAACTGCGAGGAGATAAAAAAGGAGCTTAAAAAGAAGAAAATTTATCTCAAAACCAACTGCGACACGGAAATAGTTCTTTATTCCTACATTCTTTACGGCGAGAGCTGTCCCGAGAGGTTAAACGGCATATTCGCATTTTGCGTTTACGACGGAGAAAAGATTTTTGCGGCAAGGGACAGATTCGGAGTAAAGCCGTTTTACTATTCCTTAAAGGGTACGGAGTTTATTTTTGCGTCGGAAATAAAGGCGATGCTAAAGCACCCGAAGATAAAACCCGATATTGATAAATACGGTCTTTGGGAAATTCTTTATTTAAGTCCCGATTTCATATCGGGAAAGAGCGTTTTTTGCGATATTTCGGAATTATCCCCCGCCGAGTGTCTGATTTTCGACAAAAACGGACTTAAAAAACGCAAGTATTGGCAGGTTGAAGCAAAGCCTTACCTTCGTGACAGAGATTACGCCGTCGAGGTAACGAGAGAGCTTATGAAGGACGCGGTTACAAGACAGCTTTCCTCCGACGTGCCGCTTTGCGTTTTGCTCTCGGGCGGTCTTGACTCAAGCGTGGTGACTGCAATAGCAAGCAAATATTACAAAGAACACTCCCGTGTGCTCGATACATATTCTTTTGAATATGAGGGCAACAAGGATAGCTTTAAGAAAAGTCTGTTTCAACCCGAAACGGACGACGATTTTGCAACGTATCTTGCAGATTATTTAGGAACGAACCACACGGTGCTAACCGCTCCTACAAGGGACGTGGCATCGGATCTTTACGAGGCAACTTATGCAAGGGATCTGCCCGGGCAGGCGGATATAGACTCCTCGCTCCTTTATTTTTGCCGTGAGATAAAGAAAAAACACACGGTAGGGTTAAGCGGCGAGTGCTCTGACGAAATATTCGGCGGTTATCCGTGGTTTTACCGCCCCGAGATGCTATATTCCGATTTCTTCCCGTGGATACACTCGCCGCGGCTTCGCCCGTCTTTATTTAAGGACGGGGTATCAAACTCGGACGATGGGTACGATTATATCCGTTCAGTTTACAAAAAGACTCTTTCGGAGTGCCCGACGCTCAAAGAGGATTCCGACACGATGAAAACCTCGCGCATAGCCTCATATCTGTCCGTCAATTATTTTATGACGTCACTCCTCCAGCGAAAAGACAGAATGAGTATGGCAAGCGGAGTTGAGATAAGAGTTCCTTTTGCAGACCACCGAATATACGAGTTTGTTTACAACGTGCCGTGGGAGATAAAATTTGAAAACAACGTGGAAAAGGCTCTTTTAAGGAACAGTATGGAAGGGCTTCTACCCGACAAAATTCTATGGAGAAAAAAGAGCCCGTACCCGAAAACGCACAACCCCGAATATCTTAAAGAGGTTGTCGGTATGCTTGACAGTCAATTAAGGGACGGCGGATTTTTGAGCGAATATCTTGACAGAGGCAGGCTTGACGAGATAATTTCATCGGGCAAAACGTGGTTCGGTCAGCTGATGGGCGCACCTCAACTTGTCGCATGGCTTATACAGTTTGATATATGGACGAAAAAATACAACGTAAATATAAAATAGTGCTTGCTTTTCCTATGCGTTCGTGTTAGAATGATGGCAGTTTGATTTTTGAGGTGCAAAATGTTAAAAAAGAGTTATAAAGCAACCATTTTTGCCTCGTGTATAGGGTACGTCACGCAGGCGATTATAATAAATTTATTCCCGCTTCTTTTTGTCAGATTTTCAAATGAGTTCAAAATATCCCTGGCAGAGATAAGTATTCTGATTTTCATAGGCTTTTCAACACAGCTTTTAATAGACTTTATCGGATCAAAGTATATCATTAAACTCGGATACCGAAAAAGCATGGCAATAGCAAATATTTTTTCTTCGGCAGGTCTTATCGCTTTTGCAATATTGCCATACGTTATGCCGAATAAATACGTTGCTATTCTGCTCTCTCTTATTATTTCAAGTATCGGCGGGGGATTTATAGAGGTGCTCATCAGCCCGATAGTCGAGGCTTGCCCGACGAAAAACAAAAGCGGTATGATGAGCCTGCTTCACTCCTTTTACTCGTGGGGTCAGGTCCTCGTTATTCTCGTATCGACCCTGTTTTTTGTCTTTGTCGGTATAGAAAATTGGAGGGTCCTCGCTCTTATCTGGGCAATCGTTCCCTCGGTCAATTTCTTTTTGTTCCTGATAGTTCCGATAAACACTTTACCCGAGGAGGAAAACGGAACGAAATACTCCTCGCTTCTTAAAAACAAAATATTCTGGATATTCGTTGTAATGATGCTTTGCGCAGGGGCAAGCGAACAGGCAATGAGCCAGTGGGCATCGGCGTTTGCCGAGGTCGGTCTCGGGGTTGAAAAGTGGCTTGGAGATCTGCTCGGTCCGTGTCTGTTTGCCGTATGTATGGGCGTTGCACGTCTGTTCTACGCAAAAAGCTCTGAAAAAATCAATCTTGAAAAAGGAATTTTAATATCCTCCGTCATATGTATAGCGTCATATCTTATAGCAATTTTATCGCCCGTTGCAATAGTATCGCTTATAGGATGCGCACTTTGCGGTATAGGATGCGGTGTGCTCTGGCCCGGCACTTACAGTCTTGCCGCACAAAAGCAACCAATGGGCGGCGTGCCTATGTTCGGTCTGCTAGCCATTGCGGGAGACCTCGGTTGTCTTGCCGGCCCCACTATTGCAGGGCAGGTATCGGGTGCGTTTGAAAACAATATGAAAGCGGGCTTTGCCGCCGCACTTGTTTTCCCCGTTCTTCTCGTTATAATGATGATAGTTTTATTTAAGGTCTACAAAAAACAAAAATAATCAAAAAATCCGCTCGAAGTGATATGCACCCCAAATGTTGGTTATTCGTGGGGAATTATACGGGTAGGTAGTTTATTGCCTACCCGTTTTTCGTTTCCTCACGCCATTTTAATGCGTTTTAATCTGCGCCGTATTGCGGCAAATTGATTGCCCCGACGAATTTGTAAATAATTTCAACGTCTTGCATTTTTCTGCCGTCGTATCGTTCTGTTTCGCCTATATAAATTTTTTCAATGAAACTATTTAGAATCTCCGGCGTCAACTCTTGAATTTCCGTGTAAGCCTTTACGATTTTAAGGAATTTCGAGAGTTTTTCCTCGTCTTGAACGGATGCGGTGAGAGCGTTTTGTAACTCAATGGTTTTTTGTTTCAAGTCATTACCTTCGTCCTCGTAAGATTTTGCAAGAAAGTCAAAGCGTTCGTCGGTAATTCTGCCGTTTACGTTATCTTCGTAAAGTTTGCGGATAATTTTGCCGATTTCTTCCTGTCTTTCGGAAAGCCGTTTTAATTCGGCTTTCGTTTTAGACTGAAACTTTACCGTTTCTTTTTTAGAACCGGACAAATATTCGTCCGTAAATTCCTTTTCGTGAAGAAAAACGTACTCGCATACTTTTTGCAAATCGTTTTTTACGATCGTTTCAAGATCCGATACCAGAATCCTATGGCAACTGCACAATCCTTTCTTTTTCTTGCGATAGGTCGCACAGGAAAAATTGTCCATTTTTCTGTTTCTCGCCACACGCTGAATCGTAAGATGATTTCCGCAGTCCGCACAGTATAAAAGTCCCGAAAACATATTCGGCTCATTGTATTTTGTGCGTGCGCGTTTTACTTTTCGCATTTGCTGTACCGTTTCAAAAGTTTTCTCATCTATAATCGGCTCTTGCGTATTACGGTAGATGATCCAATCTTCTTTGGGCAAACGAATTTGCTTTTTTGTTTTATAGGATTTTACTGCCGTCTGAAAATTTACTGTATGTCCCGCGTATGCCGTTTGATCTAAAATGTACTTAATGCTCATCGAATCCCATATTTCGGGGTATTCGCTTCTTGCATTGGTTTTAATTCCGCGATTCATATAATACAGTATAGGCGTTTCAACTTTCTCTTCCGTTAACTTGTGCCCGATTTCCGAAATGCGATAACCGTCAACGTACATTTGGAAAATTCGCCTTACAGTAGCCGCGGCTTCATCGTCTATAATCCATTTATCTTTGTCATTCGGATCTTTTTTATATCCGAACGGGGGATTAGTCGTAAGATGTTTACCGGAATTGCCTTTCGCTTTGAATACTGCGCGAATTTTCTTCGACGTATCTCTTGCATACCACTCATTGAATACGTTTTTGAACGGCGTCAGGTCGTTTTCCGTCTGAATATTGCTGTCTACGTTATCGTTGATCGCAATAAAGCGAATGTCAAGATTCGAGAAATAGATTTCGGTGTAATACCCGACCATTATGTAATCTCTGCCGAATCGCGACATATCCTTTACGATAACAGTAGAAATTTTGCCTTCTTCCGCGTCAGCCATCATTCGCTGAAAGTCGGGACGATTGAAATTCGTACCCGAAAAACCGTCGTCAACGTAGAATTCAATATTGGTAAAGCCGTGTTCTTTCGCATATTTAGCGAGAATTTCCTTTTGATGAACGATACTGTTGCTGTCTCCGACAAGGTCGTCGTCTTTGGATAATCTTGCGTATAATGCCGTTACGTCACCTCCGTAATTGTATTTTTTGTTATTTTTAATCGCCGTTTGTCCTATCATAATTGTTTACCTCCGTTATGCGGCAAACA